>JASLHL010000218.1 GCA_030152225.1 Flavobacterium sp.
TGATTGGCCCCTTGTCCTTTAAACGGACTCATGGGGTGAGCCGCATCGCCCAATAGGGTAATGGCATGTTGTTCCTTCCAATTTTCAGGCGTTAGTAATTCTCGGTCATAGACAGGATAACCCGAAATTTGATCGGGTAAAGTGGCTTGCACAATCTGAGGGATCGGATCATGCCACAGCGTTCTTTTACAAGCTTCGGCATGAAGTGCTTCACGACCTAATCGCGAGAGCGCAATTGCTTCTTCTTCTCCAATCGGAAAACTGAGTTGCCACATGATTGTATCAGTTGTATATGGCATCATATAGATGCGTTCTTCCCCATTAGCGGTTTGGAAGACCGTTGTTGAATCTAATAAAGGGCTAGTTGTCAGATCTTTTACTGCAGCTAACGGACAAATACCTAAAATCACCATGCAATCCAAATAGTGTAGGGGTGTGGGTTCCTCTCCCATACTCAATCGACGAACGGCACTGCGAATCCCATCCGCACCTACAACAAGATTGGTTTTCTCTTTTTTAAGGACTCCATGAACCTGAAACGTCAATTCAATTTCGTCTGTGGTGATGGGGGTATAATCGAGCAGTTGGTGTCCCCATTGTATTTTGGTATTTTCTCCCAATTGATTGAATAGCGCTAGGCGAAGCGATTGACGGGCAATGTGGATATTGCTCTTTTTGGGGGATTTATTTGGGTCTAGCGGTTGCCATTTACGCAATCCCCAGCTACCCAGTATTTTTCCATCCGTATGGTGAACCACGTGTTTGGTGGAGACCACTTGCTCCTCTAGGGTTAGAATACCAAAATCCTTCATGACCTTACTCGCTTGTTGCAAGGTAAGACCATACCCTTGGGAACGGGCCCTTGCGTTTTCATCGCGTTCAAACAAGGTAAAGGGAATGCCACGGTGTAAACAAGCTACCGCTAAGGCCATACCGCCAATACCACCACCAATGATAGCAACATGGGGATAGTTTACATTGGGAGTAGGAGAAAAAGAAGCAGGAACAATACCCGATCCGCTACATGTAGAACAAGTATAAAGATGGGAGGTTGAATGTCCTTCCACTTGTACTAGAGGAGTAGGGGTTTGTTGGCTTGACTTCGCTTTTTTTCGAGGTCCTTTGTTTTTCTTTCCAAGTCCATGACAGCTTAAACAGACAGTCCACTGGGTGCGTTCTTTTTCTTCTTGTTCTTTCTTCATTCTGTTGCGATCGCGTTCAATCACCCAAACGAAGAAAATAAACAGTTAAACGATTGGGAGTTAGTCGAAGCGACAAAGTTACAATAAACGAATAGTAAATACTTAGGTTGAAAAGAGAAATACAATAGAAATTTAAAGAAAATAGTCGTTATTCTATGAAGCAATGCGACGATGAGAAGGTGGGACTGAAGGGGCATAAATAAGGAGTAACCCCCTTTATCCCAAATTTTTTATTAGAATCTTTTTTTGTTAAAAATGTTAATTATATTTGTGACGGATTTTACGAAACGAAACATTATTTTGGTTTGTAACCTTCTTATACATTAACCGAAATAACCAAAAACGATAATGAAAACTACAAGTTCAATTCTATTCCTATTCCTGTGTTTCCAATTTTCATTTTCTCAGAAACTACTGACTTCTTGGAGTCAACAAAATATAGAAAACTATACAAAAGAAATGTATGATGAAGCTCAAAACCTTTCGTCAGCTGAATTGGTGGAGAAAAATGTAAACGATGAATATTGGAGTGAGGTTTTTTTAACATTGAATGCGTCCCTTAATCATCATGCAAAGGACATTGATTTTCTTCATGCTTTAACTGAACAAATCACAGATAAAACCCAAACAAACCTCAAAGGAAGCAGTCGTTTGATTATTTGGGACAGAATATCGAGTGGTGATCTTACTTTTGAAGGAAAAGGAATCGTATTTGAAAATGATTTGTTTACTGTTGCAGGAAGGGCCAATCAATTATTACAAAGTTTGACAAATAAGAATTTTGGATTTATCACAATTGAAACCAGTCAAGAAGAACTTGAAAGTATAAAGAATAAATGGCAAGCGCATTTAGCAGGAAAGCCTGTGGATGAGTTTCAACCCGTAAAATTTCAGAATTCCAAAATTCCCGAAGTTAGTTCTTTAGCTGCAATCAAAGCTTTAGTCATTTCTTTACAAGAGAATCCGATTAAAAATCAACTAACCAAAAAGTGTTTACATGATCTTTACAACTTGGAGGAGCTTCCTAAAGAAAAAGGATCTTCTGCAAGTTATTGTAATCCTGATACCTATACGTACGCTTATCTCGGAATGGTATTTGGCCATAAAAAAGCAGATGACGATAAAAACGCAACATGGTGGTTAAATTTCTGGAATGAAAATCAAAATAAGCTCATCTGGAATTCTTCAGCAGGCATTTACGAAATCAAAAAATAACGGTTTCAACTAACGTCTTGACAAAATGGTAAGTGAAGTAATAGGTTGAAAATACAGCTGTTTTGATCCATCTAAGCTTTTCATTGCGAACCATTTACTCTATTTCTAAGCGACTCAATTAAAGAAACACAATGCCATCCTTCTTGTTATTTTATTCTTTTTTTTTCATTTGGATACCCACATTCATCTATCCTCCATTGCATAGGGTTTTGCGAAAAAAGGAGGTGTATACAATTGCGTTGGTATTGGCACTAATTCCCATTGTACTGTCGGCTTTCTTGTTGCTCCAAGGTACCTTAACACCATTAGAAAAAACGCATACGCTAATCTCTTTTAGCCCGCTGACTTTCTTGCTGTTGTATAAAAAAATAAATAAACGAAGCATTCAAAAATACAATCGTCCTCTTTACCTTGTTTCGAAGTATGGTCAAGATAGAGAAACAAAAGAATCAACTTGGATAGAAGGACTCTTCCAAATTCTCCTCGTTTTTATCCCTTTCTTTTGGGGGATTATTGGTTCCTGGATTTTTGAAAGATAAAAGATGAATACGCTGCGTTTTGTATTTTTACGAATTATTAACCCTTACTATAGATCAATTTTTATGAAAAAATACCTGACTTTATTATTCCTCAGTGTGATGCTAGGAGTCGGATTGGTGAGTTGTGAAGGAGACGATCCTATAACCTATCGTTACACCTTAGAAAATCAAAGCGGTGTATCTATTACACTAAAACCTTTTTTTTACGATGATACAGGTAGAACTATACCACGTAAAGAGATTATTTTACGTAATGAACAAAAAATCGAGAAGAAAGAAAAGATGTATCCTCCTTCCTTTGATTATAATTTTGTTGATTTTTTTGAAACAAAAGAGGGGAGAATCAATAAATTGGAGGTTATATATGATAACAAGAAGAAAAAGGTGTTTTTATTACAACGTAGTTCAGAGAAAGCAAAAGGGATGTGCGAAACTGAATTTGGAGTAGAAGTACCTTGTGATTCAAGAAATATATTAAATATCAATATTTATCGGAATGTCAATGAACACTACATCTTTACAGCTGAAGATTATCAACAAGCTGAAGATTGTAAGGGATATTGTGAGTAGAAGCAAAACGAATGATGGAGCGAGTTCGCTCTTAGGGAATATTCGTTTATTTCATTCGTATTTAGATAAAAAACCTCGGCTGATGTCGAGGTTTTTTTTATCCTAAGATAAGTTCAAGTCGTATTCCTCCTAGTACATTTACAGCAATAAAAAAGAGAAATAGTATGAATTGGATTATTTTAATTATTGCAGGTTTATTTGAAGTAGGGTACACTTTTTGTTTAGGTAAAGCAAAAGTTGAAACAGGTAGTAACGCTATCGCTTGGTATACCGGTTTTACCATATCCATGATTATCAGTATGCTTCTTTTGATTAAAGCTACGCAAACGCTTCCTTTGGGAACGGCTTATGCCATCTGGACGGGTATTGGCGCTGTGGGAACTGTGCTTGTAGGCATCTTTATATTCAAAGACCCTATTTCGTTTTGGAGAATCTTTTTTATCACCACCTTAATCGGATCGATTCTGGGATTGAAGGTTGTGGCGAGTTAAGATTAAACCAAAAAAGAAGTAGAAAAAAACACCAATAGCAACGATTGGTGTTTTTTGTTTTAGGGATCTTTATTATTTATCATAGGTTAACTAATCACCCTGCTTTGTTCAATAGGTTTGCACCGGATTTGAAACCGTTAGCGCTTGTATTCAACCCAAAGATCAAGTACAATAACCTAATTATGTGATTGAATGAAATATTTTAAATGCCTACTCGTCTTTTTACTTTCTTTTTCTTCGCTGTTAGTCTTTTCAAAGGAAGAAAATGGCAGTAGTAAAAGTGAAAAAATAAAGGAAACAATTGAACACCACCTGTTGGATGATTACTACTTTACCCTATTTAAGGATGAAAGCGAAGCCAAAACCTATGGTTTTCCGCTTCCTATTATCCTGTTAGATGGTGGCGTACAGCTATTTTCTTCTGCGGCATTCATCAACGGAAATCAAATAGCCAAAAATGGAAATAATTACTATGTTTTAGACCATAATAAAATCTACAAAGCCAATGCAAAGGGAGAGAAAATCAGCAAGGATGGACAATTCGTTAAACCTTGGGACTTTTCTATAACGAAGAGTGTTGTTGGATTAGTTTTTATTGCGCTATTGCTATTTGTGGTTTTTATAGGAATGGCGAAAAGCTACCGCAAAGATCACAATCAAGTACCTAAGGGCATGGGGCGATTATTGGAGCCCTTGATACTCTATGTAAGAGATGAAATTGCCAAACCAAACATCGGATCCCAATACAAGGTATTCATGCCCTTTTTATTATCGGTGTTCTTCCTTATTTGGTTACTCAATATCTTGGGATTAACGCCTTTTGGTTTTAACGTTACAGGAAATATCAGTGTTACTTTTTGTTTGGCGCTTTTCACCTTAGTGATTGTAAATTGGAAGGGAAATAAATCCTATTGGCAGCATATTTTTTGGATGCCGGGTGTGCCGTATCCCGTGCGATTAATCTTGATGCCCATAGAAGTGCTGGGTATTTTTACCAAGGGACTCTCCCTTATGATTAGATTGTATGCCAATAATATGGCCGGTCATACGGTAATTATGGGGTTAATTGCCATTATATTTCTCTTAAACGAAGAATTTACAGTAGGAGGAAGTATTAGTATTTCGTTGCTGTTGACCTTGTTTATTTATGTCATTAAAATACTAGCCGCCTTTTTACAAGCCTATATTTTTACAATTTTATCTGCTTTATTTATTGGTCAAGCTGTGGAACAACAGAAGCATTAAGTGGTTGTTTTTCGTTCTAGTGCTATATAAATGAACAATATCCAAAGCGTCTTGCGATTAGGGGTGATTCTACCTCAACTACAAACTCAACGCCTTTTTCGTAGCAATAAGCAATTAAAAAATAAAGCAAATTAGCTACATTCAGGGCAAATACCCGAAACGGTAAAATTGACATTTTTGATTTTGTAGTTTTTAGGTAAAGTAAAAGACGGTTCTACTTCGGTTAAACAGGTGGTATTTTGACAGCGTTCACAGGTAAAGTGAATGTGGTTGTGCTCATGTTGATCTAAAGTACATTGCTGGCAAATGGCGTATTTGATAACTCCTTCCACTGTGGCTATTTTGTGAATGACCCCTTCTTCCGTTAGGCGATCTAGTACGCGATAGTACTGTTTCAGATGCTTTATAATTGAGTAGAGGAAACCGAAATACCTATATTACAAAATGCACATAGAAAGGGGGGAAAGTGTTAATTATTGGGCAGAGAGGATGAATTATTCTTGTCAACATACATAAGGAATGGAGAGACTAAGCCGAGACAGTGAATAAGTTCGAGCGAAATACCTGATTTCAAAACGACAAAAAGCATACTGGCTTTTACTTCAATAAGGTCAGGTGCGTAATACAATAAAAGAGAACGAGATAAAGTGAAGCGTACAAGTTAGTTTTTAACTTTGTTTTTTATCGTAATTATACTGAAATACAATCGAATACTATGAGAAAAGTTGTTTTATATATTGCCATGAGCCTAGATTGCGTTGTCGAGAATTAATGTCTCAATTAGCACAAGAAAATGAAAGCGCTATGGTCGAAGTAGAAAATGAGGTGTTTGTTACATTAGGATCACTTCTGCCTTATGATTGGAAAAAGGGAATGAACAGAAAGTGGTAAAAGGGTTGTCCCATCTTACGCTTTGTTATACAAACGTTTTAGTCAAAAAATCTGCATCTAAATTGTGTGCTAAAAAAAGGAGTTGTAGAACGTGATCCCATTCCTACTAGTATACCAGGAGTTTTAGGGCTTGATTTCATTTTTTTGACTTTATTAAGTTACAGATAAAAGTAGCAAACTGGTGTAAGACAACTACATCGGTATCTAATGAATCCTTATTTTTTCCCAAATAACTAGCTTTCGCCTTGATAAGTAAAGGCTTGAAAACATCAGGCGTAAGAGGAAGCATCGCATCTACCGCTTGGTCTTTTGAAATGATTTCACCCGTTTGAATCGAGTAATACATTCTACACAGCGTAAGGATTACATTGGTTTCATCCTCTTCGATCTCTTTTAGTACATGAGGTAACGAAGCCAGAATAGCGTCCTTAAACACCGAATCCGAAATAACAGGAATTACCTTTTCAGCCTCTTTTCCATAGAGGGTAAGACTATTTTTCCTTACTTTTCGCAGTAAAATAGCAAGATCCTCATCTTTTACTACATTGGGAATATAGCCTTTTACATAGTCATCTCTTAACCATTCTCCATACTGAAATTCCCGATAGACTGGAAAGGTTAACTGACTTAACTCTGCTTGATTTACCAGGGTGATTTCCAAATATCGCTTTCCTTGTTTATTGTCAATTTCTCCTGATAAAACGAGTAAGTGCGCGATAAGGGTTTTCTTACTTTCAAGCGTTAATGCTCGATTGACTACAACCAAAAAATCAAGATCGCTTTTGGGTTGTAATCCACCTAGAACAGAAGAACCATAGAGGTAAATTCCTTCTAGGGCATGCCCTAAAGTCTCGATGAGTATTGCTGTTGTTTGGGTAACTTGAAGAGGGAACGTTTGTTCATTCATTTTTTGGATCTATTAATGGGGTAATACGGGATCTTCTGTCTCATAATCAAATAAATGATAGGGATAAGCCGCGAGTTGAGGGAAGTTTTTTTCCCAATTTGAACTGGTAAAACGCGATAACCATTGGATATACGTTTTACTATCTTCTTCATATCTTCCTAGTTCTAAACCACTGAGAAGGACAATTTTATTACGCATCCGTTTATAATTTTGACAAGTATAGTTAAGATTTATGAATCAAAAAAGCAAGCATACGTTACTTCTTGTTTTGGATGATAGCCAGGTAAAAATAAGAAGAAAGAGTTGAACAAGTCGTTCAACTACTGTTTATTATATGAAAGCCATTGGCAGGCCTAGACGTCCATACTTTTGATTGGTAATCTCCCCATTTTTCGTTCTTATGCCAACGTAGTACGAGTAGCATGCGTCCATTGTGACTCTATTGAAAAAGGGCTTTTTAATAGAGTCACAATGGACGCACTATGGAGTCACTATGGACTTACTACCTGTCAAACAGGTCTCGTACTACTATAATTGGTCCCTTGTTTTTTATAAACGTGAATTTTAGCGGTATTTCGACGCAGCCATGGGGCAAGGTTTTCAAGTTTATTTAATTTACTGTTTTTTGTGCGTTAGTCATTCGTTTGCTGCTAGGTGCAAATTTTCGGTATATGTTTGATCTGCATCTAAGCCAAAAGCGTGGAATATTTCTCGCTTTATAGCCAGGTTGGCTGGGTTTCTCAGGTCAAACTGGGTATCGTATTTTGCGGTTTCACTCTGCCAATACGGAAGATTTGATTGGGCCTTGATACAGTCTTCAAGACTAGTGGTATCCAAACCAAAGCCCGAGCTCT
>JASLHL010000345.1 GCA_030152225.1 Flavobacterium sp.
TCATTTCCCATTTCTCATTTCCCATTTCTCATTTCCCATTTCTCATTTCCCATTTCTCATTTCTCATTTCTCATTTCCCATTTCTCACCATTCACCACTCACCATTCACCACTCACCATTCACCACTCACCATTCACCACTCACCATTCACCACTCACCATTCACCACTCACCATTCACCATTCACCACTCACCACTCACCACTCACCACTCACCACTCACCACTCACCATTCACCACTCACCACTCACCCATCAATAAATCAATTGAAATTCCCGATGTACGGCTACGATATCCCGTAAATCAAATTCCGTTCTCTGTTCCTCCAGCATACGTTGTAGTACATGGTTAATCAACCTACTTGCTTCTCTAGCACAATCGCTATAGGCGTCGTATTCTTGAGATTTCAACAGCAAAACCAAGGCAGCAAAGAGTTCACCCGTACCAGGTGGATCAAGAGGCACGTAGTTTACCGTTATTCGGTCATAAGACTCTTTTTGTTTTACTATAATCTGCAATGTATCCGTTGCCTCTGCAAATCGACATCCAGTCACCAACATATCTTTATGCCGAAGCACCTCGTGTTTCGCTATAGCATCGATCACTTGTTTTTCTGTGCTAATCTTTTGTTGTACTAAGGTTTCCATTTCAAACTGATTGGGTGTCAACACATCCGCTAAAGGCAGTAAATACTGCACAATAGCGTTGGGGACTTCTTGGTTGACGTACAATCCTTGGGGTTGATCTCCCATCACGGGATCACATAGGTATACAATAGTCGGGTGACTTTTTTTAATCTGGGTAATGAAATCTGCTGTTCGTTCTACCAGTGCAGCTGAACCTATATAGCCCGTTACGATGGTCGATACCTCATCGAGTATATTCAACTTCAATATACCATCCAATACTTCTTGAAATAAGGTTTCGGGTAAGAGTCCTCCTCCTACCGTTGGCAATCCATAGCGATTAGATAGTACCACCGTGGGAACGGAAATAACATCCTGCCCTGCTAGTTGTAAAACAAGGGACGTGGTATTGCTTCCCACATAGCCGTACGCCACTTTACTGTGAATGACAATTGTTTTTTTCTGCATCATATTATACCTACAAAAAATTAAACTTCTTTTTTACCATTACTCGGCAGTACTTACTTGTTTTTCTTTCACTTCTTCGATTGCTTCGATCAATTGAGTGCTGATAAACACCAATTCTTCTTCGGTCAATTCTGTGTGGATCGGTAACGACAAGACACGCGAAACCAGATATTCTGTGTGCGCTAGCTCATACTCACGATCTTGTAATGTGGTAAACATTTCTTGTTGATGGCAAGGAACGGGGTAGTAAATCATGGTGGGTATACCTCGTTCAGTCATGGCTTGATGTACTGCATCTCGGTCTACGCCTTCTAGGATCAAGGTATATTGATGGTATACATGGTGGCTATAGGCAGGTTCAAAAGGCGTTTTAATATGGTTATTATTCGCAAACACCCGATTGTAAAACGCAGCTACGGCTCTTCGTTTATCGCAATACTGGTCTAAATATTTGAGTTTTACATTTAAAATAGCGGCTTGTATGCTGTCTAATCGACTATTCACCCCAATAATTTCGTGATAATAACGTCGTTCTGACCCGTGGTTGCAAATTTTTGTCATTCGCGCAGCTAGTTCATCCGAGTTGGTCATAATTACTCCACCATCGCCATAAGCACCTAAGTTTTTAGAAGGAAAGAACGACACACAACTGATGGTGCCTATTGTTCCCGTTTTTCTAATCCCATCATCTGTAATATAATTTCCTCCAATACTTTGCGCATTGTCTTCTATGACTGCAATTCCGTGGGCATTCGCTAAATCCATAATCGGTTGCATATTGGAACATTGTCCATATAAATGAACGGGAATGATGACTTTAGTCTTGGCCGTAATAGCCTGTGCCAAACTTTCCATGTTGATGGTGAACGTATCGGGATCTACATCTACAAATACGGGTGTTAATCCCAGTAAGGCAACTACTTCCACTGTAGCAATAAATGTAAATGAAGGAGTAATCACTTCATCTCCAGGTTTTAAATCCAGTGCCATTAGGGCAATCTGCAACGCATCTGTTCCATTTCCACAAGGAATTACGTGCTTTACTTTGGTATACGCACCTAAATTAGCAGCAAAATTCTTCACTGCTGGACCATTGATAAAAGCCGTACTGTCAATCACTTCTTTGATTGCTGCATCTATTTCGGTTTGAATACTTTGATACTGTCTTTTTAAATCTACCATTTGAATTGTACCCATCTGCTGCTTCTCTTTTTTAAGTTGTCAATACCGCCCTTGATTAGCGAAGCAAGTATTGCTTGTCACTTCATCTGAATGGGCTTTCTATTTATGGGACAAAAGTAGTCGTAATATGGCTCCTACAAGCATACCAGTTTTAAACTTTACAATAGTCCAGTTAACTTATTTTATACGATAATCCTTCTTCATTTTCTCTAGACCTTTATCCAATAAAAAAATACCTCGCAGTCAACAACTACGAGGTACAACTAGATAACAAATCAGACATGCACTCCCTTTTGCTTGGGCTTTTATGTAGCAGTCAAGCTAAAGCGACTTAGCAAAGACTACAGCACAAACATGGGATAATTTTGCATCAAATGATGAACTTCTTCTTTAATTTGACGGTGTTTTAAAGCGTTGTCTTTATTTTTCAATACCTCATCAATCAATTCGACGATTGCATACATTTCTTGTTGTTTTAGCCCACGAGTAGTCACGGCAGGTGTTCCAATTCGAATACCTGAGGTAATAAAATTGGATTGAGAATCATAAGGGATCATATTTTTATTGAGCGTAATACCCGCTTGTTCTAGAACCAATTCAGCTTCTTTTCCAGTGATTCCTTTCGCACTCAAATCAACGAGCATCAAATGATTATCGGTTCCTCCAGAAACGATGGAATATCCTTTCGCTAAAAAGGCATCTGCCATGGCACGGCTATTCTTTTGAATTTGATGGGCATAGGTGGTAAATTCATCCGTTAGAATTTCGTTGAAAGCCACTGCTTTTGCCGCAATTGTATGCATAAGTGGTCCTCCTTGATTACCAGGAAATACAGCAGAATCAAGTACAGATGACATCATTCGGACTTCTCCTTTTGCCGTCTTTAGCTGCAGGGGATTCTCAAAATCTTTTCCAAGCAAGATTACCCCTCCACGAGGGCCACGTAGGGTTTTATGGGTAGTCGTGGTGACGATGTGACAATGCGGAATCGGATCACTCAATAATCCCTTAGCGATAAGACCAGCAGGATGCGCCATATCTGCCAATAAAATCGCCTGTACACTATCGGCAATTGCTCTAAAGCGCTTGTAGTCAATTTCTCTTGAATAGGCACTCGCACCAGCAATAATCATCTTTGGTCGCTCTTTTAAAGCAATCGCTTGTATCGCATCATAATCTAATAGCTGGGTAACGGGGTCTACGCCATAAAAAACAGGCTCATATAATTTCCCGGAAAAATTTACCGACGATCCATGAGTCAAATGCCCCCCATGGGTTAGATCAAAACCCAATATCTTATCCCCTGGCTGTAAACAAGCAGAGAAAACAGCAAAATTGGCTTGAGATCCCGAATGCGGTTGTACGTTTGCATACATAGCCCCAAAGACTGTTTTAATGCTCTCTATCGCCATATTCTCCACTAAATCTACATACTCACATCCACCATAGTACCGTCTCCCTGGGTATCCTTCTGCGTACTTATTGGTTAAAATAGAACCGTTTGCGCGTAGAACATCTTCACTGACAAAATTCTCAGATGCAATGAGTTCCAGCGATTCGCGTTGACGTGTTTCTTCACGTTTGATTAATTCAAATAAAAGCTTGTTGTTGTTGTTAATCATAATTGCTGCATTACGTTGTAGTTAAACAAATCCAAACAGTCGAGATAGCACCTGCTTGTGTCAATTTGACCACAAAAGTAAGGCTAACATGGAGTATTAGAATGACACAGATTCACAATACTAGGTAGTCCAGTTTTATTTTAAATTTACAACTTAGCGTATTTGCAATTATTCAAACTTATTTATCTTTGATTGTCTTTTAATTCAACAAGGAATATGAGAACGAAATACAGAAGTAAAGTTTCTTTAGCAACCAAAATCCTATTTCTAATCCTAGGCGTGTCTAGTTTTATTGGTGCCTTTTTTGCTGGAACTTGGTACATTTGGTTGATCGCCATAATCGTAGTAGTGATGCTCACTGATGTATACTATCAGACCTATTATGAAATTGACAGGACGCAAAATAACTTACACATAAAAGGAGGCATATGTGTCACTAAAAACATTCCGATACAGAGCATTCGCAAGATAGAAGAATCAAAAAGTACAGTCAGTGGACCGGCTTTATCTAATCAACGTTTAGAAATTTGGTATAATACTTTTGATAGCATTCTAATTTCTCCAGAAAACCAAATCGACTTTATTGAGCAGATTCAAGAAAGCAATCCTAGGGTTGTATTCCTTCCTAAAAATAAATAATCATCTAGCAAGTACTTCGTTTTTTGTAAACGAATCTCTCACTCCCAGGGCTATTCTACAATAACGTCGAAGTTTTCTAAACTAAAGTAACAGAAGCTGTATTTCGTATGTATACACAACAACGCATGGAATCAAATTAGTTCATTTTCCTTAGGACTTAGTGCGCATAGTAAGTTGAAAATCACTCGGTCGTATATTGACGAGTTGTTGAAAGGTATTGCTAAAAGCCGCTATACTGGAATAGCCTACTTCAAAGGCTACTTCACTTACGTTTTTATTAGTCTCCATCAATAATTCCATGGCTTTGACCATGCGCAACATCTTGAGATATTGTAAAAAAGAGAGATCCAAATGGGTTTTGAACAAACGAGTCAACGAACGCACACTATAGCCAAATGTTTCAGCTAAATAATTCAATGTTAACGACTCTCCTACATTCTGATGCATAAAATCGACAATAGCCAAGAGCTGGGGATCTGTTGTTGTTGGCAATTGAATAGAAAAAGGCCTTCCAGGATCTTGCATAATGTAATGCTTCATCGTCGTAAGAAATTCATAGGCCCAAGTATCAGGAAAAATTACGCCTTTCCACTGCCTAGCATACACCAGCATCTCATACATCAAATGGCTCACAGGATAAATCCCCAATTTCTCCATAAAATGATACTTGTGGTCCATTTCTTCCTCGTGAAAATAGATGTTGAGTAGCACAACCTCCGTTGTATTTGACTTTACATTGTGGATGGTTCCCTTGGGAATCCAAACGTAATGTTGAGCAGGAATATAG
>JASLHL010000018.1 GCA_030152225.1 Flavobacterium sp.
CGAATAATAGCATAAATTGCTTTCTCGTCCTCATACTTAATCTCCGTTTTAGTCGGATGTACATTGATATCAATTTTTGCAGGATCAATATCTATAAAAAGTACATATAATGGATAACTGTCAGCAGGTAAGATTTCCTCAAAAGCATTCATTACTGCATGGTGCAAATAATGATCTTTTATGAAGCGCTTATTCACAAAAAAGAACTGTTCTCCTCGTGTTTTTTTAGCAAATTGAGGCTTACCGACAAAGCCATTGACATTAATAATTGTCGTGTCTTCTTCTACGGGAACAAGGCGTTGATTGTAACTGTTTCCAAATAAATGAACAATACGTTGTTTTAGAGTTTCTGGAGGTAAATGAAACATTTCATTTCCATCACTATGTAGGCTCAAAAACAGTTCTGGATGTGCTAAAGCAATGCGTTGGAATTCCTCAATAATATGACGCATTTCGACCGAATTACTTTTTAGGAAATTACGGCGTGCGGGAATGTTGTAAAATAAATTTTTGACCGAAATACTCGTTCCTGTTGGAGCTGCTTCGGGATGCTGATCCATCACTTTGGAACCCTCAATAATAATATTGGTCCCAAGTTCATCCTCTTCTCTTTTAGTGCGTAGTTCAACCTGAGAAATAGCGGCAATAGAAGCCATAGCTTCACCGCGGAAACCCATGGTGCGAATAGCGAATAAATCTGCTGCGTTTTTTATTTTTGAGGTGGCATGTCTTTCAAAACATAAGCGAGCATCCGTAACACTCATCCCACTACCATTATCAATAACTTGAATTAATGATTTTCCAGCATCACTAACTATAAGTTTTATTTTGTCTGCTCCAGCATCTATAGCGTTTTCAATCAATTCTTTGATGGCAGAAGCTGGGCGTTGCACGACCTCTCCAGCAGCAATCTGATTGGCAACATTATCTGGCAATAATTGAATAATATCCGACATACAAGGGCGAAGTTACAAAAAATGCCAAAGATTTTAGTAATGCATATGAATAGAAAGGGAAAGTAATTTACTTTCCCTTTCTATTTTTACATTTCTAGTTTTAAATATTTTGCAGTTTCACTTTTTTTTACTTTAATCAGTTCCTCTGGTGTACCGGAGAAAAGAACTTTACCTCCTTCTCTACCACCTTCAGGACCAATGTCAATGACCCAATCTGCTGATTTGACTACATCTAAATTATGCTCAATAATTAAAATACTATTACCTCGATCTACTAAACGATTGATTACACCTAACAAGACATTCACATCTTCAAAATGCAGACCGGTTGTGGGCTCATCTAAGATATAAAATGTATTACCTGTATCTTTCTTAGAAAGTTCCGAAGCTAATTTTATACGCTGTGCCTCTCCCCCAGAAAGCGTGGTTGAGGATTGTCCTAAGGTGATGTAACCTAATCCCACGTCTTGTAAGGTTTTTATTTTTCTATAAATAGATGGAATATTTTCAAAGAATGGAACTGCCTCGTCTACGCTCATGTCCAATACATCCGAAATAGATTTTCCTCTATATCGAACTTCTAAGGTTTCCCGATTGTATCGTTTTCCATGGCAGGTTTCACAAGGTACCTGAACATCTGGTAAGAAATTCATTTCAATAATTTTCATACCTCCACCTTGGCAGGTTTCACATCGGCCACCTTTCACATTAAAGGAAAAGCGACCTGGTTTATAACCACGAATTTTGGATTCAGGTAATTGTACAAATAATGTACGAATATCCGAAAACACGCCTGTGTAAGTCGATGGATTGGAACGTGGAGTTCTGCCAATAGGACTTTGGTCAATTTCTATAACCTTATCCACATGTTTCAAACCTACAATACTTTTGTAAGGAAGAGGAGTTGCCTTGGCTCTGAAAAAGTGTTTATTTAAAATAGGGTATAAGGTTCCTGTAATCAAACTAGATTTACCCGAGCCAGAAACTCCTGTGACAACAATTAATTTACCTAATGGGAAATCAACGGATACGTTTTGAAGATTGTGTCCTGTAGCACCTTTAAGGCTTAGAGTAAGTCCATTACCTTCACGTCTATGTTTGGGTAAGGCAACCGATTTAATGCCTGTCAGATAATCCGTTGTTAAGGAATTTACTTTTAATATTTCTTCTGGTGTACCTTGGGCAACAACAGTTCCTCCATTAACACCGGCTCTAGGTCCCATATCAATCACATGATCAGCATGTAAGATCATATCTTTATCGTGCTCTACCACCAGTACAGAATTACCTATATCTCTTAAGTTTTTCAAGGCGTTTATAAGTCGCTGATTATCTCTTTGGTGTAAGCCAATACTTGGCTCATCTAAGATGTAAAGTACATTGACCAACTGTGAACCAATTTGTGTAGCTAAGCGTATGCGTTGAGCTTCTCCACCGGATAAGGTTTTAGAAGTTCGATCGAGGCTCAAATAATTTAAACCAACGTCTAGTAAAAATCCTATTCGAGTTTGGATTTCTTTTAAAACCTCTGATCCTATAATTTTTTGTCTCTCATCTAATTTTGGAAGTACATCTTCAAACCAAGCCGAAAGTGTGCTGATATCCATGGAAGCAAGTTCATAAATATTTTTATCTGCAATTTTAAAATGCAGGGATTCTATTCTAAGTCTTGCTCCATGACAACTTGGACAGACACCTTTCGTACGGAACTCATCTAATGAAGGAATATCTTCGGATTGCTTACCGTTTTGTTCTTCCAGCATTTTAAAAATACCCTGAAATTCTACCTTATAATCTTTTACATTGTAAGCACTATAGGCAACGGATATTCGAATAGGTTCTTCTGAGCCAAATAATAATATATCTATAACTTCTTCAGGCACTTTTTCTAATGGAGTTGTTAAGCTAAAATCATAGTTTTTAGCAACAGATTTTAAAACCTGAAAATTCCAAGAATCTTTATAAGGACCTAAAGGTAGTAGAGCTCCTTTTTGAATACTTAATTTTCGATCCGGTATGACTGCAAACTTGTCGATTTCAAAGATATAGCCTAGACCATCACATTTAGGACATGCACCATAAGGCGAATTAAAGGAAAATGTATTTGGCTGAGGTTCATCGTAGGAGATGCCTGAGGCAGCATCCATCAGATATCTACTATAAAATTGTTCTACATTTTCTTTGTTTGCAACTTTGATAATTCCTTTCGCAGATTTCATGGCTTGCATAACAGAAGTAAACAGGCGTTTTCGATCTTCTTTGTCGACCACTAATCGATCAATAACAATTTCAATATCGTGAATTTTATAACGATCGACTTGCATTTTTGGTGCTAAGTCTAAGATTTCTCCATCGACGCGTACCTTGACATAACCTTGTTTACGAATTTGCTCAAACAATTCTCTATAATGTCCTTTACGTCCTTTTACGACGGGAGCCAATATATTTACAGCTTGTGTATTAAATTCTTCTAAAATTCGGTCTACAATTTGATCTTCAGACATCCTTTCCATACGTTTTCCACTGACATAGGAAAAAGCATGACTAGCACGCGCGTATAGTAAGCGCAAGAAGTCGTATATTTCGGTAATGGTACCTACCGTAGAACGAGGGTTTTTACTGGTTGTTTTTTGTTCAATTGAAATTACAGGACTCAATCCTGAAATTTTATCTACATCCGGTCGTTCCATACCACCAAGAAATTGGCGACTGTAAGCACTAAAGGTTTCCATATAGCGTCTTTGGCCTTCCGCATAGATCGTATCAAAAGCGAGAGAAGATTTTCCACTACCGCTTAAGCCAGTAATTACTACGAGTTCATTTCTAGGAAAAGAAATGTCAATATTTTTAAGATTGTGAACACGAGCTCCAAACACTTGAACTTCATGTTGTTCCCCCAAATCAGGTGTGACTTTCTTATTCATTAAAAGGAATCCTTTCTTTTTTGGTAGACCAATTTCTGCCAAGGTGCAAATTTACAGTTTTTTAGACTATAAATCTTCATAGTTTATACTCGAAGTTTATATATTTTTAGATTGTGATTTTAAAATGAATATTCAAAATCTATGTTTTAATTTGTAAACTTGAAATTATATTCAGAACTGTATGGGAAAATTAGATGTGACAAAACAAGAAAAGGAGTTTTTAGACGAGACCCTTTCTTTTTGGCTCAAAGAGGGGTTCGTTGATACAGACCAAATAGAGCAGATGCAGGGCTCTTTAGACGTAAAGAGTTTTGATTGGAGTCGATTAGCACGTTATGCTTTTTGGATTGCATTAATATCTCTGGTCTTTGCTGTTTTTTCACTATTTATAGATGAAGCATTTTTAACTTTTGTTCAAACGCTTTCGGATGCACCTAATAGTTTATTTTGTCTTTTTTTCTTAGGACTAGCTGCTTTATTTTATTTTTTAGGATTTAAGCATAAGCAAAAGTATCCCAATAAGAATTTTTCAACTGAGACCATGATGTTGGTCGCAGTGTTCTCTACAGCTGCTGGGATTGGATATTTGGGTAAAGTTTTGGATAAGAATGATATGCATTATTCCTTATTATTTCTTTTATCCGTTAGTATTTATGGGATTTTGGCGGTGAAGTTAAACTCAAAAATGATTTGGACATTTATGTTGATGAGTTTGGGTGTCTGGTTTGCAACCGAAACGGCACATCATAGTAATTGGGGCTTTAAATTTTGGGGTATGAATTACGCTTTGAGATTTACTATTTGGGGAGCTTGTATGACTTTAGGGGCTTTGTATTTACAGCCTAAATTTGCCCTTTTACGACCTTTTCAATCCATTAGTTATATTGTTGGATTACTTTATTTAATGATATCTCTATGGGCTCTAAGTGTTTTTGGAAACTATTCTGATTTTTACGAATGGTCACAAGTGCAACAATTTCATATATTTTATTGGGGCTTGCTTTCTATTGGCATTTCTTTCGTTTTAGTATTACATGGCTTACGGAAAAAAGATA
>JASLHL010000335.1 GCA_030152225.1 Flavobacterium sp.
AACAACTGTTGAGGCAGACAACTTAGCAGCAGGTATTTACGAGATTGACGTAGTAGGTGGCGTAGTAAACAATTTCGAAGAAATTGTAAACAACGGACCAGTTAATGTAGATGGAACTACGTACCAAACCATTAACGATTACATTCAGTATATTTCACAAGTAGCTGGAGGAAATACAAAGATTGTTTATGATGCAACTACAGGAGAAGCCAGTTTCCAACAATGGAATGCAACAACTAATACATGGATAGACGTTGAGAACAGCAAGTTCAAACAATTAGTAACAGACAATGAAACAGTAACGGTTTTATTAGAAAATGACAATGGAACATTTACGTATTTCAATGAAAAACAAATCGGAGCAGATGGGCAACCAAAAGCAGGTGAAACAGGCGTGACGATTGATCCTAAATTAGTTAGCGTAACCCTAAATACAGCAACAAAAGTATATGAGTTTAAGGACTCAGACGGAAACGTAATTGGTGAAATAGATGCTAATGCTAGTGCCATTACTTATAATGATAGCACGACGAATTTAGGCGTAACGAATGTACAAGAAGCAATTGAAAACCTCTTGCAAAAAATCACACAGGTTGGAGGAACAAGTGGAAATTTAGTAGTAACAGGAGGCTTAGAATTTACTAGTGGAAATAATGGGGCAAGTAAGTTATTAGCCGATACAAGTATAGAAATTGCAACAAAAGGGGTAACAGCAGATAAATTAGGAGCAGATAAGAGTTTAGAAGGAAAAGTAGCCACTGTAAATTCCGATGGTAGTGTTTCTTATCAAGACATTAAGGCAAGCCAGCTATCGGATGTAGGAAACATCACAGGAACGGGAATTACAGTAGGTAATGGAACAGGGGCAACGTTGAAAAATGTAACCCTTGCTATTACTCCAGGTACAGAAAATCAGGTGATGATTACTGGTGCAGATGGAAAGACTACTTGGGTAGATCAATCCGTCATTGTACCGACTATTACCACCACACATACGTTAACAAAAAAAGCAAATACAAATGGAAATACACTTGTTTCTAAAGTAAACAGTATCACGCAAGAAATTGATTTGATTGATCAAGTTTCCACCAATGTAGACGCTACAAATAAGTTAGTAACCACGGTAAATGGAGTACCAAGTACGCCATTAGATTTATCTACAGTTGTTCAAACTGTACAAAAAAATACCGTAGTTAATGAGGGAGTTGGTGTTACAGTAGTACCGAATACAAATGGCAATACGACGACCTATACTGTTTCAGCAGATCCAGCTACCATTACTTTAGCAGGAGATGTGACAGGAAAAGCCAATAGTACAAAAGTTGTTGCAATCCAAGGAACACCTGTTTCGGCAACACCACCTTCTGTAAATGGACAAACACTAGTGTATGATAATGTAACGGGAACGTGGGTACCAGGAACACCTAAAGTAGATGCAGGCAACGTTACAAATGGTAAAAACTTAACAGCTTCCGACGGACAAAATGCAACGATTGAGGTAACTGCAGGAGGAGAAAAAGCTGTATTAGTAGAGACGAGCCTACGCGTAAAAGGCGAATCTATAACGTCTGGACATATTAAAAACGGAACCATTCAACCTATTGATTTAGCAGATGCAACAGCGAATTATGTATTAGTAACAGATAATACAGGAAAACCTACCTGGGTAAACCAAACTACAATAGAAGTAACAGCCAATAATGGATTGAAAAAAATAGATAAAAACATCAAACTAGGCGGAGCTTTGATTGAAGCAACTTCAATTACAACTACTTCTCAAAATACGTTAGCGATCAAAGGGTTAGATAAAAAGAAAAATCAAGCAGTAAGTGCTACAGAAGGTATAACCCAACATCTTTTGGCAGTAGATAAAGATGGAGAGGTAATAAAAGCGTTAAAAGCAGCAATGCCAAAATTCTTTTATATGCCATCTATTATTATCCCAACATCGAATGAACAATTAAATAGTAATGGTTCAGGAAAGACAGCGAATGATAGCTTCAATGATACCAATAAAGTAGGAGTAATTGATTTGTATGCACGTTATCAAATACAGTTTCAAACAACTTCGACAGCAAGTCCAGGCGCACCTGCATTACCTGTTTTACCAAAAGGTGAATTGCACTATTACATTACTTGGTTTGATATTAACGTATTCAAAACAGTATCAGTGAATGATAATGGAGTATTGACATACGAAGTTTGGCCAGATGCTGATGTAAGCGTCGGATCCTTTATGAATATTATTTTTGGAGTGAAAGAAGACCAATAAAAGAATGAAAGTGAAAGGAAGACCTAGTACCAAATACAATAGGTCTTTCCTTTCTAATTAAAAACGTTTATTATAAATAATACTTGTTAAACATGAAGACTATACCATGTAAAAAGTTTTTTAAAGCATGTTTCGTTCTCTTTTCATTGCTTTTTTTTAACGTCACGATCGCACAAACATGTGATATAAATGCAGGAGGTAATGTTACAATTTGTGGCACGAGTCATAGACTTGTTGCAACCAATATTGATAATGCTTCAGGAAACTTACAGTGGAGTTTGATCAGTAAACCAGCAGGAGCCTCGGATCCTGTATTATCCTCTCCTACGAGTTTAGCTACGGATGTAACAGGAATGGATAAGCCGGGAAAATATGTTTTTAAAATCACCAAACAATGTGGAAGTACAGTGGCCGAATCTACGGTGACAATAACTTCTCCTGGAAGTGTAACGAATTTTACAGCAGGTTCTGATATTACCACTGTTAGTGCTATCACAGGAGTTGCTCAGTTACAAGGCGTAATTCCTGAAGGATACAAAGGAGAATGGAGATTTTATCAACTGTATTCCTATGAAAATTGGTCGCAAGAAATTACAACCAATGCAATCATTTCAGATAAAAATAGCGCTAATCCGACTTTTGAGCTGATTAAAAAAGCAGATCACGACGTGGATCCAGCCTATCGCGTAATATTGAGAATTACCTCATTACAAAATTCCAATTGCTTCTATGAAGATGATTTAATTGTTAGCTTTATTCCCAATCCAGCAATCGAATTTAATTCTGTTGATTTTTGTAAGTCTCCAGACCATCCTATTTTTTATTTACATACCAAAAATAATGCTCCTAAATTCGCGAAATCAACACCAAATTCTTCAGGAAAAGAAACACAACTTACCCTACAAGTAATTAGTCAACCTGCAGGAGCAAACATGACAATTGATGTTTTAAAAGAAGGAGAATTGTATTTCAACTCCCTGACTCATTTTGGTGTTTACAAATTTAAGGTTATTGTAACAAATGATGTAGGTACACATACAACACAGGAAATTAGATTCAATTATCAAGGGGATAATCCTGACAAAGTCAACTTTGTAGATCCTAATCATCCTGAACAAATGATGACCTATGGACCTGGTAGTACGGGAGGGGAAGTAGTATGTGACTACGTAGGATCCAATCTTCCTATTACGATCTATTTCTCCGTAACTGATGTAAACTATATGTCATCTGCTTATTTGAGTTCAAGTGAATTTCCACCAGGTGGTAATGGATTGTCGTTCTCACCTATTACGGGAACAAATCAGCTGAAAAGAAGTGTGACCGTAACCCCACCAAGTGAAGGGTGGAAAGCAGGAACCTACATTGTTTATATAAAAACAGCAAGTGCAAACAGTGCAGCATGTTACATTACACAGGGGTATTATATTCACGTTTCTGATGGAAATAGACAAGATATTGTCGTGGACGATATGACTGTTTGTTACCCAGGAAGTGGAATCGTTGAAGCAGTTATTAACCTACCTCAAGTATTCGTAGAAGTACCTAATCCAAGTTATTTGAATGGGTATTCGGGATCGTACGAAATCACATTAGTCTCTAAACCAGCAAATGCTGCAATTCCTACGTATGATGCATCAAACTTGCGTACATTAAAAGATGTTACAACGCGAATCAAAAACTTAAATAAAGAAGGCGAATATCGATTTAAGATTAGGGCACAACCTAATTCAAGTCATGTGGGTGATTTTGTAGGAAAAGACTTTGCTTGCTCTAATGCAGCAAATGAAGCAGAGTTTTCTGTTTTTGTTTCTGCACAACAAGGGGCAAATGCAGGTTCAAATCGCGTTATTTCTTGTCCAAAGAACTTTCGTTTAAATGCAAATGAACCCCTTAGTGGCAATGTTGGAACATGGCATGTTATTTCCGCCCCAACAGGAGCAAATCCGATATTTGAAGATGATACGAAGTATAATACTGTACTAAATGGTTTAGATGTAGAAGGAGATTATGTGCTCTCTTGGACAATAACTACGGGAAACTGTATAAGTAAAGAAGAAGTAACAATTAGGGTGAATGAATGTAAACCAAGATTAATCATTTCTAATCCTATGATGCCAGCTAAGCATTGATAAATATTGATATTTTGTTGAATTAAATTTTGCAGCATCAATAATGAAAAAAAATACGATGAAAAAAATAGATAGGAACGGTATACTTCTTTTAAGCCTGTTAGGCGCTAGTGGGACTATTTTAGCCCAGCCTTCGACAGGGTCTTCCAAAGAAGCTTTTGTCAACCAAGGTCAGCTATCAGTTGCTACAG
>JASLHL010000048.1 GCA_030152225.1 Flavobacterium sp.
GCATCAAAGGTCCCCCTTGATTTCCTGGGAATACAGCGCTATCCAATAGAGCAGACATCATGCGTACTTCTCCTTTTGGCGTTGTTAAACCGAATGGATTAGGGAAGTCTTTTCCAATTAGGATCATTCCTCCACGTGGTCCACGTAGTGTTTTGTGCGTAGTTGTTGTGATAATATGACAGTGAGGAACTGGATCATTCATCAACCCCTTTGCGATTAATCCTGCAGGGTGAGAAATATCCGCCATTAAAAGGGCTCCAACGCTATCTGCGATTTCTCTAAAGCGTTTGAAATCCATATCACGAGAATAAGCAGAAGCACCAGCAATGATTAACTTCGGTTGCTCTCTCTTCGCTATTTCTGCGATTTTATCGTAGTTTAATAAACCTGTTTCTTGCTCTACACCATAAAACACTGGATTATACAATTTTCCAGAAAAATTCACGGGTGATCCGTGTGTTAGGTGTCCTCCGTGAGATAAATCAAATCCTAAGATCTTATCTCCTGGCTTTAAACAAGCCGAAAAAACAGCGGTATTCGCTTGTGATCCAGAGTGAGGTTGAACATTGACATATTCAGCACCAAAAAGAGCTTTTGCACGGTCGATAGCAATTTGCTCTACCACGTCTACTACTTCACATCCGCCGTAGTAACGTTTATTCGGGTAACCCTCTGCGTATTTATTAGTTAAACAAGAACCAGCTGCTTCCATGGTTTGCTCACTCACAAAGTTTTCAGAGGCAATTAGCTCAATACCGTGTACTTGTCTATCCCCTTCCTCTACGATTAAGTCGAAAATTTCTGTATCTCTTCTCATTCTGAATTGTATATTTCGTTAAATTGACTTCAAATGTACAAAATTCGTTTGTTAATTTGCCCTATAATTATATATTTGATAAAACTATTCATTCAACTAATTAAGCAATAAATATGATGATTACGGCAAATGATCCGAAAAGAGAATCTTGGTTAGAAGTTCAGGCACAATCTGACTTCCCGATCCAAAACATTCCTTTTGGGGTTTTTATTACGAAAGATGATATTGTAACAATTGGAACTCGTATTGGCGACCATGCTATCGATTTAAGTGCGCTACAAATGTTAGGCTATTTGAAGGGAATTGATCTGACAGACGATGTGTTTTTACAAGACAATCTCAATGATTTCATTTCAAGTGGAAAAAAAACATGGCGTGCAGTTCGAAACAGAATCGCAGATATCTTTGACAAAAAAAATCCCGCCTTACAAAACAACACCAAACACAGAGAAGCTGTTATTTTTAAAATAGACGAGGTAGAAATGCAACTACCCGTGTATATTGGAGATTATACGGACTTCTATTCCAGCAAGGAACACGCGACCAATGTGGGTAAAATGTTTAGAGATCCTGCGAATGCTTTGTTGCCCAATTGGCTCCATATTCCAGTCGGTTACCACGGAAGAAGTTCAACGGTTATTCCTTCGGGAATCAACGTAAAACGCCCAGCAGGGCAAACGTTGCCCAAAGGAGAATCACAACCTGTTTTTGGTCCATCTAAACGCATTGACTTTGAATTAGAAACCGCTTTTATTACCACAGATGCCAATCTATTTGGTGAAAGTATTCCCGTAGATCAGGCAGAAGATCACATTTTCGGTATGGTTTTGCTAAATGACTGGAGTGCACGTGATATTCAAACATGGGAATACGTGCCTTTAGGCCCCTTCTTAGCTAAAAACTTTGCGACGTCTATTTCGCCTTGGGTAATTACTTTAGATGCCTTAGAACCCTTTAGAACAGCTAGTCCAAAGCAAGAACCAACACCGCTGGCCTACCTACAACAAACAGGTAACAAAACCTTTGATATCAACTTGGAGGTTTACCTTCAACCAGAAAATGGAACGGATACCCTAATTTGCGAATCTAACTTCAAATACTTGTATTGGACCATGAGTCAGCAATTAGCTCACCATACCATCAATGGTTGTAAGATTAACGCAGGTGATTTAATGGGATCAGGAACAATTTCAGGCCCTACACCTACTAGCTTTGGCTCCTTGTTAGAGCTAACTTGGGCGGGTACTAATCCCCTGACATTAGCCGATGGTTCAACAAGAACCTTCATCGAAGATTACGATACCATTACCATGAAAGGGTACTGTCAAAATGATGACATCCGCATTGGATTTGGCGAAGTAAAGAGTATGTTACTCCCTTCCACCGCTACCATGAAATAAAATAACGAAATAAAACCAAGCTGTTTAATAAGCGTTACAAGATAGAACCTCATCTAATTTTAGGTGAGGTTTTTTTGTGAATATTGCCTTGATTGTCGCTGTTTATATTACGATGACACGAGATGTTTTGCTCAACTGACACCCCCTTATTATTGCCCTGCTTAGTGGTATTCTATTTTTTCAAATGCAAAAAAAATTAGGCAAGTTGAAAATAACCCGAAATTCCCCCTTCCGTTTTCTTCCACTTTTTGGAAAAAAGAGTTCTTTTCCATTATTTTCCGAAACAAAAAACCACAACAAACTGAAATTCAATATTTTGAAGCAAACAAGAAAAGTACTTGTAAAGGGTTTGTAAGGGGATTGTTAATACGTACAAGGGTTTTAGGCCATTTTACCAATGTTACCCTTTACAAACCCTTTACAAACCCCTTACGATCCCTTTTGTACAAAACAATAGAGGGTGACCTTTTGGGACCCCCTCTATTGTTGCCAAATCCCCATCTTTCTTACTCCTTTTTTGTAGGCGTTACGCGAACTTCGAATAAACAAATGCACCAAAATTGATTATTTTAAAATCACATTTTAAATCCTGCACAACCTCTTCCATAAATCGCAGCTTTTTCGTATTTTTACCTTTTAATTCATTCGGTGCTATGTCAAAAGTAATTTTATCCTTACAAAATGTAAATGTTTACCAAAATAAACATCAGGTCTTATCCAATGTAAACCTAGAAGTGAACAAAGGAGAATTCCTTTATGTCATTGGTAAAACAGGAGCTGGAAAGAGTAGTTTTATGAAAACACTTTATGCCGACTTAGCCCTAACAGAAGGGGAAGGAACAATTGTCGACTATGATTTACGCCAATTGAAAGAGCGCGATATTCCTTTTTTGAGACGCTCTTTGGGTATTGTATTTCAAGACTTTAAGCTATTACCTGATCGCACCGTTTACGGAAATCTACAATTTGCCTTAAAAGCAACGGGATGGACCGAACAAGAAGCAATTAAAAGACGTATTGAAGAGGTATTAGAACGCGTGGGAATGCTCTCTCATATTCAAAAAATGCCCCATCAACTCTCCGGTGGTGAACAACAGCGTATTGCGATTGCTCGTGCCTTATTAAACGATCCGGATCTTATCCTTGCGGATGAGCCAACGGGAAACTTAGATCCACAGACAAGTTCAGAAGTCATGGAGTTACTTTTAGAAATTAATAAAAATGGCCGTACCATCATTATGGTGACCCATGATTATGCCCTATTATTAAAATATCCTGCAAAAACTCTGAAGTGTGATGAAGGTTCTCTTTTTGAAGTGATCCACCGCACATCTTAACCCACTATGCTATCCATTGCAATACCCGTTTACAATCACAATATTCTACCTTTAGTAGAGCGATTACATCGCGAAGCATCTTCCCTAAACATTTCCTTTGAAATTTTGGTCTGTGATGATGCTTCAACAGCGGTAGTTCCAAATCAAAGTATCACGCGTTTTTCCCATACGCGTTTCTTGCAAAACTCCGTTAATCAGCATGTAGCTTATACGCGAAATCGACTGCTACAAGAAGCGCAATATCCTTGGGTCTTACTGCTGGATGCAGATGTTTTTCCCCAGTCGGAAACGTTCATCCAAACGTATATTCATCAACGAAATAACGGATTTTTTTTTCAAGGAGGATTTACCTATCCCACTAAAAATCCCACTGACAATCAATCCCTTCGATTGACTTATGGTCAAACCATTGAACAATACAAACACCTACATTCTTGTTGTAACCTCTTTTTTAATCAACGGGAACTACAGCTACAATTTGATGAAACCATAACAGAATATGGCTATGAAGACACCTTATTCTTCCTCAATCTAGCAAAACAAGAGATTAAAGTCACTCGATTGAATAACCCTGTGGTTCACTTTAGTACAGAATCCAACCAAACCTACTTAGAGCGCAGCAAACAAGCTTGTTGGGGGTTAGCGAACCTCATTCAACTGGGGAAGATACAAACTGACGAAGTACAACTGAGTCGCATATATCACCAACTACAACGCTGCCATTTTACTTTCGTCCTATCAATTGTAAACACACTCCTTGGTTCGCATATTCAACGCAATCTCCTGGGTAAAAAGCCCTCTATGACTGGATTTAAGTGGTTTAAACTGCTTGAATATCACAAGGCTAACCAAGGGATTCAAAAAAGCTAATCCACTGTTGTAAAACTAGCGGTTTAGCATAAGGTGCTATTGATTTTTTGGCGTGTTCACCAAACTGTTCTACTATTTTTGCGTCTTGCATGAGAATACCACAACAATGCAACATCAACTGTTCTTGACCTGGTGGAATTAAATAACCATTGTGACCGTGTTGAATCAAATCAGCAGGTCCGTAATCCACATCAAAAGCAACAACAGGTAGACCAAGTGCCATAGCCTCTAAGAAAGCCATGGGCATTCCTTCCATTTTTGACGTATGCAATAGAAACGCACTGGCTTGTAGTTCGCGATTTACCTCCTCTACTTCTCCTTTCCAAATGACAGCTGCATCAGCTAATTCTTTTAAATGGTCAACATAAGTTGCTTCTCCTGTACCACAGATCACCAACTTCCAATGGGGATAAATACGGTGGATTTGCTTCCAAAGACGCAGCATCACTTCGTAATTCTTTTCAGGGACTAAACGACCAACTGCAATCACTTGTTTACTAGTGGATAATGCTCCTTCTTGGGGTAAGGTATCTGTTTCAATCCAGTTGGGAATAACCTGTATATTGGGGTGTTTCCAATCGCGTTTTGTACTTTCATTTAGTAGAATGAGCCCCGTAAAACGCTTGCTCAGTGCCAAGGTAATTCGATCGACAACCCATCGCTTGATTTTGGATGCAATAGGAGATAATAAAAAATGACGAGATCCGTGAACCTCAAAATACAGTGGCACAGCTGTCTTTAAAAAATAAGAAGCAAAATAACCTTTGATCCCATTATCTACCACAACAAGGAGATCCGGTTGAAAAGCGTTAATTCCTTGTTGTTGAACGAATGCATAAAAGTTTCGCATCTGTCTCACGGTGCGTATCGAATGGGGATAAAACTCCCATTGTACGTGGTCATCAAAGGAATAAAACGGCTGTTGCTGTTTATCATTGGTGGAGATAATCATCACTTGATGTCCCAACTCCACAAAAGCCCTTGTTTTTTGGCTGAGTATACGAGCCACTCCACCTCCTCCTGTAATAGAAGTAGCAAGATAGAGTATATTTAATTTTTTGAATTCCATAGGTTTACATACTGATTAGCCACTGTATTACAATCGTGAACTTCGCGAACAAACTGTTGGGCACGTTGTCCTATTTTAGCAATAACGGCTCTATTTTCAATCAGATAGCTCAACTTCTCGACTAAATAGACCACATCGGGTTTCGCTTCCATACACACCTCCTCTGCTTGCAGTTTATAATGTGCGAGAAATTCATCATTTGCTCCTGTAAAAACAACTTTTCCTTGAGCCATGGCTTCGAGAGCATTATATCCCTGATCTTTTGAGAATACTTGATCCAAAACAATCGTTGCTCTTTGCTGCGCCAATTGATACGCTTGATAAGGCAACTGTTCTGCTATGATAATATCTATTTGATCACTGTATTGTTGTTCAATCTGCTGTAGGGCCGCTTCAAAAAAGGCGATTCCCTTTTGATGGTAATTCCCTCTATTAATCCCTAAAAAGATACACAGTTTACCTGTTTCAGGTCCTTCAATTAGCGGATAATTCGGTATGATAACTGGGTGCGGAATTAATCCCAAATACTTAGGATGTTGCTTATTGGGATTTACATAATCCATATCACTCGCAATAATCCCCTGACAATGAGCCAAAATCAGCTGTTGGGTTTGGATCACCCCTTTTTGACGGTACACATCAACATAGGCATACTGGCGCTTTAGCTTAGGATTGGCAAATAAGGGTTGAAAGAGCGATAGTTCTTCTTGGTGCGTAGTTAAATAATGAAATCCGTGGACATCAATACCACAAGAAAGCAAAAACATCTTTTTATTTTGAGTTAACAGCTGCTTTATCAAGCGTCTTTCCCATGGAGCAATCGTTTGAATTGGACGGTCATTAATCAGTTGTACAACGTCAAAATTCTTCAATTGCTTCCAGTGTTGTTGGGCTCTCCATCCTTTTTCAACTTCAGCAATATCCCAACGAAAGACCTTGTGTAAGGCCTTGCGAAAAAAAGTACCCCATCGACTACTCGTCCATTGGGGACGAATGGAGAGATCGACCTGTAAATTTTTGAATTTATCGCCATCACCGAGCAAGACGACTTCCTTCACCTTGGGGTGTTGTATTAGTCCCTTTTTCAAGGCAGAATGTAATCCACTATAATCCCCAATTAAAAGTATTCTCATTATCTTAGCCGTGATTTGTTCAAATGTACGTTTATCTTTTTATGTCTCAAAAGAAAATAAAAATAGCCCTAGTAGGTGATACCCTTGCTCATGGTGGTGCTGAACGCATTCACAGCACCCTTTCCCTCTGCTTAGAACAGGAAGGTTACGACGTACACAATATCGTCAATCTAGATGAGATCACTTATCCGTATGGGGGTGTATTATACAATTTAGGCGTACACAAATCGCCGCGTTTTTCCATCCGAAATAAGTGGAAGCGCTATCGCCTTTTTGACAACTACCTCAAAGCAAATGCCTTTGATTATGTTCTTGACTTTCGAACGCGAAGTAAACCACTCACAGAAGTTCTACTCCAGTATTTAGTTTTTGATTCAACCTATATTCCGACGATTCACAGTGCTGAACTTTCTTGGTACTTTACGACTCGTCGCTTTTGGGGCAAACGCCTTTACAAGAGATCCAAACAAATCGTCTGTGTGAGTCAGGCCATTACAGCACAAGTCAAAGCGACATACCATTATGAGCAGGCTATAACCATCCACAATCCCATTACAATAGACCACATACGCGAACAAGCCACTCATCCTCATCCTTTCCAAGGAATGCGGTATATTGTTGCTTGTGGACGCATGGATACTGATAGTAAGCAATTTGATCGTCTGATTGACATCTACAGTCAAAGTCAACTACCTCATAAAAATATTCACTTAGTTATTTTAGGTGAAGGCCAATATAAGGCCCAATTGGAACAGTTGGCAGCTATACATCAACTCGCGGACAAGATTCACTTCCCTGGTTTTTGTGCCAATCCCTTTGCTGTTTTCAAAGGTGCACTGTTTTTTGTGCACAGCAGTCGTTTGGAAGGTTTTCCGACCGTATTGCTCGAGGCTTTAGCCTGTGAAATTCCAGTAATTAGTTTTGATTGTCCGACAGGACCCCGTGAAATTATCCAAGATCAGCACAACGGATTACTCCTTGAGAATCAGGACTTCGAAGCTTTAAAAAAAGCAATGGAACTACTGGCATTCAACAGCGAACTGCGTCATAAACTCAAACAGAACACCTTGTCTTCTGCTTATGCCTTTGATCTAGCAACCATTAAACAGCACTGGTTAAACCTCTTGCGTTAAGGCGCGTGAGGCTAAAAATAAATCATACGATCGAATGTAATCCCTTTCATCATATACGCCTGAATTGACAGCTAAACAAACTGTTCCCTGCTCAAAATTATCCAATACACTCCAAATACCTGGTTGAAGAATCAATCCTTTGGTAGGGTCTTCCAAGCGTACTTTTCGCTTCTGTATACCATCGTCAAGCGTTACTTCAAAACTTCCATTTATAGCAAAGAGTATCGTTGTTTGCTGTTTGTGTGCATGTCCTCCTCTATTTTTATCTTGGGGCACGCCATAAATAAAAAACAAGCGCTTCATTTCAAAGGGGATCGTTTCCTCCTGAATAACCGCGAGATTTCCTCTCTCGTCCATTATCTGAGGAACGACAATTTCACTACAATCAAAGATGCTGTACTTTTTCATTTATGTTAAGCTGTTTTTAGACTCTGAACGGCTAAAATACCAAGAAAAATAGACAACTAAAACACAACTGTAAATTATATAAGCTAAAGTATAGCCTAACGTAGCGGCTTCTATGTTAAAATATGGAATCAAGAAATAGGTAAACCCATAGAAACAGCTAAAAAATAGCGTTTCACAGATCAAATAGGGCCAAACCAAGCGTTCAGTATAAAACAGCAAGCCGTAAATCAGCCCTGCACCTTTGATAAAATCACCTACCAATTGCCAGTGGAGTAAATCTACCATCGGACTAAAACTGTGGTCGAAGATCAGGGGAATCATCCAACTACGCGTAAAATAAACCACGAGCAATCCCATGGCAAACAAGGGTAATACCCCTTTAAAATACAAGCGTATCACAGCTTTCTTTTCCGTATAGTCCTTGACTTGAGCCAATTTAGGCAAGAAATAAGTAAAAGCTAAGGTGGTGATAAACAACATATAAATGCTGGATATTCGTTGAATACCTTCCCATAGTCCCGCTAGTTCTACTCCTGTGTGTTTCATCAATAATTTGCGCACCCACAACAGACACAGTGGGCTAACAACAGCAGAAAACAGCGCCATAATTGCATAGGAAAACAAGGGCTTAATTAGCGAAAAATCAAACGGTTGCCACTGTAACTTTAGTTCATTTTTCACCCAGTAAAGCGATATAAAAAACAGAACAGCCGGACTAATGACCATAGCCAACAAGGCACCATTCAACCCTTGATTGTACACCAAATAAAACGTAATCAGCAACCCTGATATATTGCCAATAACATTGAGATAAATAACCTTTTTAAACTGAGATAATCCCGTCAAAAAAGCGACCCAAATACCATTGAGTACCTGTAAGGGAAAGGCAAATCCTAGGCATATAAATAGGCTGGGCATGGAAAAGGCCTCTTCGAATAAGTAGTGATCCAATTCATTGCGAAACAGGAGAATAAGCAAAGACACCACAAGCAACACGCCTAACATAAAGCGCAACAAAACATTGATAAATCGCTCAATCAACGCCTTATCCTCCCGATGAGACGCTACATATTGTACAATGCCGTTGGCAAAACCAAAAGAAGTAAAAGCCTCCATGGAGGCCAACATATTGCGTAGGTTTCCCATATACGCCATACCCGAAGCACCAACAAATAAAGCCAAAAGCTTAGCAGAACACAAGGCTGTAACCAAACGCACCACAATGCCTATCGTATTGAGAAGGGCAACGGTAGTGAATTCACTTTTCTTATATTTCTGCCAGATTTCTCTTATCATTAATAGGCATTTATTGCATCGATAATTTGCGTCACTTCTTCGTCTGTAAGTATGGGTGACATGGGTATACTAACGACCTCTTGATGAATTAGTTCGGTAATGGGCAATTGAAGGTAACTAAATTCACTCAAAGCGGGTTGCTGATGAGGGGGTATAGGATAATGTATAAGCGTTTGTATCCCCTTTGCCAACAAATAACGCTGAAAGTGTTCACGTTCAGCTACGCGTACTACAAATAAATGGAAATTATGCGCTCCATCAGAAGAAAGATGAGGCAAAATAATTTTTATATTCTTAATCTCACGGATATAGCGATAGGCAATATGCAAACGCTTTTGATTATCGCGATCTAGATCAGGAAGTTTTAAATTCAACAAGGCTGCTTGTACTTCATCCAAACGCGAATTAAATCCCTTGTACTTATTTTGATACTTGATGTGAGAACCATAGTTGCGGGTTGCGCGAATAACCTCTACTAAATCCAAGTGATTGGTTGTGATTGCTCCTCCATCGCCTATACAACCTAAATTTTTACTTGGATAAAAACTAAAGGCCGCAGCATCGCCAAAAGCACCTGCTTTTACGCCTTTAAAACTCGTTCCATGCGCTTGTGCTGCATCCTCAATCAACAGTAACCCACGGTCGTGGCAATAGTGTTTGATCTTATCCATTTCATATACTTGTCCATACAAATGCACAACTAAAACCGCTTTTGTCGAAGCCGTCATCGCATAGGTGATTCCACTCAAATCGAGGGTATAGCTATCTAAATTTGGCTCTGCAAATACAGGATTTAATCCACAATCTAACAAAGCTAAAATTGTAGCTATATACGTATTGGCAGGTACCAAAACATCATCCCCTACACTAAGTTTCCCCAATTTGATGTATCCATCAAAAATGAGTTTTAACGCATCCAATCCATTCCCCACACCAACACAAAAGGACGTTCCACAATAGGCTGCAAAACGCTCTTCGAAAGTGACTACCTCATGGCCCAGTACATAGATTCCATCGTGGAAAACTTGCTTTATTTTTTGCAGATAAGCGGCTTCATACGCTTGATTGATCTGCTGTAAATCTAAAAATGCTATCATGGAGAGTTGTTGGATTTGAAAGGTAAATATAGTTTTTTTTTGTGGTATTTGGTGTTTGGCTTTTGCGTGGTTTGTTCGTTGTTCGTTGTGCTTTGTTCGTTGTGCTTTGCCCGAACTGTAAACCGCACACTGTAAACCGTTAACAAAAAAAGCCCTACTCGTAAGTAGGGCTTTAACTATATTAAGTAAGAATAATCTGATTTGACAAACGTTTCTTATTTTACTCTATTAACGATAGCTGCGAAAGCTTCAGGGTGATTTGTAGCTAAATCTGCAAGAACTTTACGGTTCAATTCGATGTTATTAGCTTTCAATTTACCGATGAATACAGAATAGCTTAATCCGTGTAATCTTGCACCAGCGTTGATACGCATAATCCAAAGT
>JASLHL010000081.1 GCA_030152225.1 Flavobacterium sp.
CTTTAGAATTAACAAATAATAGACCTGTAATTTTATCTGGTAAACATAGTAAAAGGAAAACAGGATCTTGGATTTTTGAGAAAACGACGTATGGAGAAGGACACGCTTGGGTTTGTGATGGCTTTAGAGAAACAATATATAGAACAGTGCATGATGCAGGCACTCGCTATGAACGAATTACCTCTACTCCAGGAGGAAAATTTTTCCATATGAATTGGGGATGGAATGGGATAGGTAATGAGACTGACTCTAATAACAAGGGTTGGTTTAGATATGATGACTTTGAAATAAAAGGAGTCAGTGGTAATGATGGAGAAAATTTAAATTTTCAGTATAAAAAGAAAATGATTATTGGTATAAAACCTTAACGTGATGAAGAGTGTATTTTTACTACTAAGTTTGTTTTTTCTAAGTGGGTGTGTAAACGATAATGACAATAATTTTAGTACCAATATTGATTTACTTTTTCTCTTAGAATACAAAAATATAAAAGGCGAAGATTTATTAAATCCATTGACAGTAGGAGGATGGAACAAAGAGGAAATTAGCATTTTTAGCGTTGATGAATACGGATATTCTCTTCCTATAGCGAATGAGAAAACGGAGCACTTTGTAAAAGCAATAGAAGATTGGAATGAAAAAAAATATTGTATCTGGTTTATTTACAGTCAGTTTATAAATAAAGAAACAAAGAGTATTGTCTATATAGTTTTACCCAATGGGGACACAGATAAAATTGAAGTTTGGGCAACTAGAGGCAAAAATAGTTTGGTGAAAGACAAGCTGTTTTATAATGACGTATTAGTCTGGGATCAATCGCATCAAGATAATTGGGTTACAATTATTAAATAAAGGCATAAAAAAACCACGAGCACCGCTCGTGGTTTTTTTATGTTTTCTTCTAAAAGAATTAGAATTGCTCTCTACCAGAGAAGTGGAATGCACCTTCGATTGCTGCATTTTCGTCGCTGTCAGATCCGTGAACAGCATTTTCTCCAATTGATTTAGCGTATTTTTTACGGATTGTACCTTCAGCTGCTTCAGCAGGATTAGTAGCTCCGATTAATTTTCTGAAATCTTCAACAGCGTTATCTTTTTCTAAAATAGCTGCTACGATTGGTCCTCTTGACATGAATTCAACTAATTCTCCATAGAAAGGTCTTTCAGCGTGTACTTCGTAGAATTTTTGTGCGTCTCTAACTGTCAATTGAGTTAACTTCATAGAAACAATTTTAAATCCTGCTTCTGTAATCATGTTAAGGATTCCACCGATGTGACCTGCTTCTACTGCGTCAGGTTTAATCATTGTAAAAGTTCTGTTCGTTGCCATTTGTTCTAAAATTAAATTTTTTGCAAAAATAGACTTTTATGTCTAATATATTGTATTTTAATTCAAAATCTTCACATTCAAAGTAAAGTAATTGCTTTAAGCGGTCGGAATATCCAATAAACGCTGAGCTAGATCGATCATTTCAGGTGTCCCCGTATGTTTTTTCGGTTCATCTGAAAGCTTAACTACATCGGTCCAAGGGCCTCCTTCTGGATAGGCTTGGGTCATTTTGATCACAATATTCAAGGCAGGTAATCCCGCATCATTGGTGAAATCTGTTCCAATTCCAAAGGACATGCCAATGCGATTCTTACAATAAGTCGCAATGCGCTCTACTTTTTCGGGATTCAGACCATCGGAAAAGATAATTGTTTTCGATAGGGGATCGATATTCATCTTTTTGTAGTGTTCAATCGTTTGGTTGGCAAAATCAATTGGATCTCCGCTGTCGTGGCGTATTCCATCAAATAGCTTGGCAAATTTTTTGTCAAACGATTCAAAGAAAACTTTACTAGTATAGGTGTCTGTCAAAGCGATTCCTAAATCTCCTCTATAGGTGTCCACCCAATGTTCCAATCCCATGGAATTAGCCATTTTAAAGCCGTATTTAGCTGCGTGAAACATAAACCATTCATGGGCATGGGTTCCAATGGGTTTTGTGCCGTATTTCATCGCTAAGTGCACGTTGCTCGTCCCAATAAACGTACCACCACCATATTGTTGTAGGGTTTCTACAACCACTTGATGTACAGCATACGAATGTCGACGTCTTGTACCAAATTCAGCAATGGTAATGCCTAGTTTTTTGTAGTTTTCGATTTTCTCTTTGGTCTTTGCGCGAATGATGTCATCTGATTCACGTACCAATCCTGTCAATTTGTAATACAATTCACAGATGATTGACATCAACGGTACTTCCCAAAGAATCGCTCGATACCAATAGCCTTTGATAGCCACTTCTAAGTCTTCGCCGTCTTGGGTGATCTCTACTTCAGATGGATCGAAGTGGTAGCCTTGTAAAAAATCCAAATAGGTCGGATCCAAATAGGGACAAGTCACTTGTAGAAAAGCCTTCTCTTGTTTCGTTAATTTGAGTTTTGCCATTTCATCTACCGCAAGACGTAGCGCCTCCGCAAATCCTGGAGGGTATTTATGTTGACCGCGATTGATGAAAATATAGGCTGCTTTTGCATAGGGAAATTGTTTAATTACCGCATGCTGCATTGTGAATTTATAAAAGTCATTGTCTAAAATAGAGGGAATAACTTGTGGAGAATGTAGTGTTTCCATAGCATTATTGGGTTAATCGATCGACTTGTACATCAGATTAAAGCGCAAAGATACAAGATACGAAAAGTGGTAAGGAAATATCTTAAAATAGAGATAAAAAAACAAACCCGCTGTTAAATGAGATAAAAGCGGGTTGATTTAGGTTATTTATTCAAAGGATTGCAAGGATACGAGTTTCGTATACGTGCCATTTTGTTTCATTAATTCGTCATGGGTGCCTTGTTCCACAATTTTACCTTTTTGCATGACAACGATTAGGTCGGCATTTTGAACGGTGGATAAACGGTGAGCAATAACGAGTGACGTTCGGTTTTTCATCATATTCTCTAATGCATCTTGAACGAGTTTCTCGCTTTCGGTATCCAAAGCGGAAGTTGCCTCATCAAGTACCATGATCGGCGGGTTTTTTAATACCGCTCTAGCAATGGATAAACGCTGCTTTTGTCCTCCAGATAACTTACTACCCGAATCTCCAATATTTGTGTTTATTCCTTGTGGGAGGTCTTTGATAAATTCATAAGCATTGGCTACTTTCAGTGCTTCGATGATCTCTTCATCTGTTGCATGTTCATTCCCCAATAGCATATTTGCTTTAATAGAATCATTAAACAAAATACTGTCTTGGGTAACTAATCCAATTAAGTTTCGCAAGCTGTGTAAGTCCAAGTTGCGGATGTCTTCGTTGTCAATCTTAATGGCTCCTGTATTGATATCCCAAAAACGAGTCAATAAGTTCGCTAACGTACTCTTTCCACTTCCTGATTGGCCTACTAAAGCGACAGATTTGCCTTTGGGAATCGTCAAGCTAAAGTCTTTCAATACTAAGTCCTCTTCGTATTTGAAGCTGATATTCTCAATGCTGATTTTATCGTCAAAACGCTCTTTTTGAATGGCGTTCTCTGGGCTTGTAATTGGATTTTTCTCTTCCAACACTTCCAATACGCGTTCGGCAGCAGCATTTCCACGTTTTAGTGAATAAGACGCTTTTGACATCGCTTTGGCTGGCGTTAAAATATTATATGCCATTCCGATATACGCAATAAAAGAAGCACCTGTAAGCGTTCCTTCTCCTAGTACTAAATGTCCTCCATAAACCAACAAAACTGCAATTGTCACAATGCCTAAAAACTCACTCAAAGGAGAAGATAAGTTTTGGCGATTTAAAATCGTATTATTTAATTCATAGAAGGATTGCGTTGAATCTTGAAATTTTTTATTGAAGTTTTTCTCTGCATTAAAACTCTTGATGACTTTTAATCCCGATAGAGATTCTTCGATAATCGACAGAAAGTATCCTTGTTCTGCAGATGCTTTTTGCGAGCTGCGTTTTAGGGTTTTTCCAACTCTGGAAATGATAATCCCTGAAATGGGTACGAATACAAAAACAAATAAAGTCAATTCTGTACTGATGGCAAACATGGCAATAATCGTAAAAACAATCGTCAGCGGTTCTCGAACGACCACTTCGAGTATAGACAAGAAGGAGTGTTGAATTTCCAATACATCTGAGGTAATTCTCGAAATTACATCGCCTTTGCGTTTTTCAGAAAAGAAAGACAAGGGTAAATCCACTGCCTTTTTGTACATCGCATTGCGAATATCTTTTAATACGCCATTGCGCAAAAACGTAATGAAGTACATCGCCCAGTAGTTAAACAGGTTCTTCAACAAAAAGATAGAGATCACAACAAAAGCCATGATCATCAAGGTATCCTGTGCGCCGTGTTCTTCTGTATATTGGGTTAAGAAAAACGACATATAGTCTTCTAAATAATTTTTTAGATGACCAATGCCTGTATAAATGGGCTCTTCTGTCACTTTTTTTCCATCGCCAAATAGGATTGTCAGCATGGGAATTAGGGCTAAGAAGCCTAACGCACTAAAAAGGGCATAGAGGATATTGAAAAAAACATTCAGATAAGCGTAGGATTTATACGGCTTAGCGAAATAAATTATTTTTTTGAAATATTCGTTCATATTTGTTCATATATAAAAAGCAAAAATAAAGAAAAGACTGGTTGTTTTACCAGTCTTTCCTATGCTGTTTAGTTCAGTTTCATTTCGTCTATGATCGCTTGGATCTTATCCGTTAAAAGTTGTTCCACTTCTTTGATGTCTTCCAATCGGTC
>JASLHL010000103.1 GCA_030152225.1 Flavobacterium sp.
CAGCAAGAATGATTGGTGGGGAATCAGTTCCACCAGCGATGTGCTATTACTCCAAACTGGAAGGAACCGGCGGAAAATGTAGGGCCTGTTTGGTAGAAGTTTCGAAAGGTAGTGAAGCAGATCCACGTCCGATGCCTAAACTAATGGCTTCTTGTAAAACAGGAGTTATGGATGGTATGGAGGTGAAAAGCATCACCTCTCCACGCGTTCTAGAAGCAAGAAAATCAGTGACGGAATTTCTATTGATTAATCACCCCTTAGATTGCCCTGTATGTGATCAAGCAGGAGAATGTGATTTACAAAACTTAGCGTTCCAACACGGAAAAGAACAAAAAAGATACCAGGAAGAAAAACGAACGTTCGAGCCTGAAAATATAGGAAATAACATCCAATTACACATGAATCGTTGTATTCTGTGCTACCGTTGTGTAAAAACAGCAGAGCAATTAACAGATGAACGCGTTCACGGTGTATGTGGTCGTGGAGAACACGCGCAGATTTCGACCTATATTTCTGCAGCGATTGAAAATGAGTTTTCTGGAAATATGATTGACGTATGTCCTGTGGGTGCTTTAACGGACAAAACCTTCCGCTTTAAGTCGCGCGTATGGTTTAACAAACCGTACAATGCACACCGCAACTGTCCGACCTGTTCTGGGAAAGTAACCTTGTGGATGTTTGGAGAAGAAATTCAACGTGTAACAGCCCGCAAAGATGAATTCCACGAAGTAGAAGAGTTTATCTGTAACTCTTGTCGTTTTGACCACAAAGAGACAACGGATTGGGTCATTGAAGGACCACGTAAATTCGAAAAATTCTCTGTGATTAACCAAAACAACTACACGAAAAAGTTAGATCATGTCGTGATTAAAACAGAGCAACACATTTTAGAAGGACGTGAACAAGATCGCAAAAAGATCAGTATGAAAGCGATTCCTTTTACAAACGATGAATCTAAAGAATAAAACGGTAGAAAATGGATAAAGCTATTATTATTGATAAAGCAGTTATTATTGTAGTTGTATTCGCAATTACAATGCTTATGGCGATGTATGCTACGTTAGCAGAACGAAAGATTGCAGCGTGGATACAAGATCGTTTAGGTCCAAACCGTGCAGGTAAAGGAGGGGTTTTACAACCTTTAGCCGATGGTTTAAAGCTATTTGCTAAAGAGGAGTATGAGCCCAACACACCTAACCGATTCTTATTCAAATTTGGTCCTTTCTTGGCGATGACCTTAGCACTAATGACAAGTGCTGCACTACCTTGGGGTGACAAATTTGTTTTATTTGGAAGAGAAATTATTTTACAAGCCGCCGATATCAACGTGGGACTCTTGTATATCCTAGCAGTATTATCCGTTGGGGTTTACGGGATCATGATTGGAGCATGGGCGTCAAACAATAAATATTCGTTGATGAGTGGTATTCGTGCTGCTTCTCAAATGATTTCTTACGAAATTGCCATGGGGCTTTCGTTAATTGCTTTATTGTTGTTAACGCAAACCATGAGCATGAGAGAAATCGCCTTGCAACAAAGCGGAATGAACTGGAACGTATTTTATCAACCGATTGGTTTTTTAATCTTCTTGATTTGTTCATTCGCCGAAACGAATCGCGCGCCTTTTGACTTAGCTGAATGTGAGCAAGAGTTAATCGGTGGATTCCACACCGAATATTCTTCCATGAAAATGGGATTCTATTTATTTGCTGAATACGCGAACTTATTTATTTCCTCCGCAATTATCTCCGTATTATTCTTCGGAGCCTTTAACTACCCAGGTATGGCTTGGGCCGTTGAAAATTGGGGCGTAAATATTGCCAACGTATTGGGTATTGTAGCCCTTTTTGCAAAAATTTGTTTCTTCATCTTTGTTTATATGTGGGTGCGTTGGACACTCCCACGTTTCCGCTATGACCAATTGATGAACTTAGGATGGAAAACCTTAATCCCATTGGCATTATTGAACTTAATCGTTACAGCTGTTGTAATCTTACTATTAAACTAATTAAACATGTCATCAACTACTACATATTCTTTATCAGGAAGAAAGAAGATGGTTTCGAATAAGAAACTAACTTGGAGCGAGCGCATCTACTTGGTTGCGATTTTCAAAGGAATGATGGTTACCTTAAAACACATGTTTAAGAAAAAGGTGACAATTTCTTATCCTGAACAAACGCGTCCATTTAGCCCTGTTTACCGCGGTAGACATACCCTAATGCGCGATGATGAGGGAAGAGAGCGCTGTACGGCTTGTGGTTTATGTGCCTTATCCTGTCCTGCAGAAGCGATCACGATGAAAGCGGCAGAACGCAAACCAGAGGAGAAACACCTATACCGCGAAGAAAAGTATGCAGAGATCTATGAAATCAATATGCTGCGTTGTATCTTCTGTGGGTTATGTGAAGAGTCTTGTCCAAAACAAGCCATTTACTTAACCAAATCTGGTGCAATTACCAAAGCAGATGTTACACGTGAAAACTTCATCTACGGAAAAGATAAATTGGTTATGCCTTTAGAGGCTGCTATTGCTAATACGAACAAACAGAATCAAGCGTAATTATGGTAGAGATTTTATTTTATATCCTTTCGACAATTACTCTCGGAAGTGCAGCGTTAACGTTGTTGAGTAAAAACCCTATTCACAGTGCCTTGTGGTTGGTTGTTAGTTTCTTCTCAATAGCAGGTCATTACATCCTACTGAACTCTCAGTTTTTAGGCATGATCCACATTATGGTTTACTCTGGGGCAATCATGATTTTAATGCTATTTACGATCATGTTAATGAACTTAAATATCAGCCACGAGGTTTCAAAACCGTTAATTTCTAAAGTAACCGCAACAATTGCCTTCTGTTTAGTTGGTTTATTGTTATTATCCATCACGTTAAGAGGAAATCAAGCATACGAATTACAATATGCAAACCATGGACAAGACTTCCAATCCGTTCACGTGTTAGGTAAAGTACTATTGAATGAATATGTTGTTCCATTCGAAATGATTGCAGTATTGCTTTTACTTGCTATGATTGGAGCCGTATTGATTTCTAAAAAAGACAAATCTGAAAAAGCAGCTTAATTATGGAAAATGTAATTGAAATCATCGGTATTGATAAATACATCTACTTATCTATTATATTATTCTGCCTTGGTGTATTTGGAATATTATATAGAAGAAACGCAATTGTGATGTTTATGTGTATTGAGATTATGTTGAACTCAGCGAATATGTTGTTAGTCGCTTTTTCAACCTATCACCAAGACGCACAAGGACAAGTTTTTGTTTTCTTTACAATGGCGGTTGCCGCGGCAGAAGTTGCTGTAGGATTAGCTATCCTTGTATCGATTTACAGAAATATTGGCGCAATTGATATTGATAAATTAAAGAACTTAAAAGGATAATTCCTTATGGATACAAACGTAATTTTACTTTTATTATTAGTCCCTTTACTTGGGGCTTTGGTTAATGTTTTCTTTGGAAAAAAATTAGGTAATGGTTCAGGAGTTATCGCAACTGTAGCAGTTTTAATTTCTTTTATCATTTCATTATTGGCCTTTATCCAAGTAAACAATTCCAAACAACCCATTGAAATCGAACTATTCGAATGGATGGCCCTGGCTAACTTCAATGTTACTTTTGGCTTTTTACTCGATCAACTTTCACTTTTATGGTTGTTATTTGTAACGGGAATCGGTACCTTAATTCACTGGTACTCGACCAACTACATGAAAAATGACGAAAACTACGCGAAGTTTTTCGCCTATTTGAATCTATTCATCTTCTTTATGATTGTGTTAGTTACAGGTAGTAACTTGTTAATCACATTCATCGGATGGGAAGGTGTAGGATTGTGCTCTTACTTATTAATCGGATTTTGGCATAAAAACCAATCGTATAACGACGCAGCTAAAAAGGCATTTATCATGAACCGCATCGGGGATTTAGGTTTTTTAGTTGGTGTATTTATCTTGGCTTTCTTATTCCAATCGTTGGATTATATGACCATTAAAGAGGCATTAATGCAGGGAACAAACCACCAAATCAACATGTGGATTGGTTGGGCTGCTTTAGCTTTATTTATTGGTGCAGTAGGAAAAAGTGCTCAAATTCCATTGTACACTTGGTTACCTGATGCGATGGCAGGACCAACGCCTGTTTCTGCGTTAATTCACGCGGCAACCATGGTAACTGCAGGTATTTTCTTAATCACAAGATTAAACTTTGTGTTTGACCTTGCGCCACACATTCAAAATATCATCGCTATCGTTGGAGCTATCACTTCTTTGTTTGCTGCTTCAATCGGTTTAGTGCAAACAGACATCAAAAAAGTATTGGCTTATTCAACCGTCTCTCAATTGGGATTGATGTTTATGGCTGTCGGATTTGGTGCTTACGAAATTGCTGTTTTCCACGTAGTAACACACGCTTTCTTTAAAGCTTGTTTGTTCCTAGGTTCAGGATCTGTTATCCACGCTATGGGTGGCGAGCAAGACATGAGAAATATGGGTGGCTTAAAGAAATTTATGCCTGCAACGTATGCAACCTTCTTGTTAGCAACAATTGCTATCTCCGGTTTCCCTCCTTTCTCTGGTTTCTTCTCTAAGGATGAAATCTTACTAACCGCTTTCAGTCACAATCCCGTATTGTACGTAATCGGATCACTTGCTTCTATCATGACGGCTTTCTATATGTTTAGATTGTTGTACTTGACATTCTTCAAAAACTTTAGAGGAACACAAGAACAAAAAAATCACTTGCATGAAAGTCCAGCAGCTATTACGGTTCCGCTTTGGATTTTAGGAATCTTATCTGTGGTTGGTGGAGTAATCAGTCTTCCAGGAAACAGTTGGTTAAACAGCTATTTAGAACCCATCATCGTTAACAGTGCCAATGCACATCCACACGTATTGGGAACAACGGAATACATCTTAATGGCTGTAGCTGTTGTAGGGGCTTGTATTGGTCTATTCCTTGCATATAGCAAATACATCAAAAAAGGCGACCTTCCTCCTACAGATGAACAAATGACAGGATTCCATAAAGTGTTATACAACAAATACTACATTGACGAAATCTACATGAAAGTAATTGTAAAGCCTATTTACGTACTAGCTGTATTCTTTAGAGATGTTGTTGAAGTTGCTTTATCAGAAGTGATTTACGGGTTAGGAAAAATAGCAGATGGGTTGTCTTTACAAGGTAAAAAAGCACAAAACGGAAATATCGGATTGTATTTATTTGCCTTTGTATTCGGAATCTGTTTGATGTTGTATTATTTATTCATTGCAAGATAATTTAGAGAGATGAACGTAACTATATTATTATTAACGTTATTAGTTGGAGCATTTGCTACGTTTTTAGCAAATAAAACACTTGCCCCTAAAATTGCTTTGCTATTTGGGTTAGTGGCATTTGTAGAAACAATTGCCCTCATTTGTCAACACAATTCGGGAGTAAATGCCGGTTTTACCACGCAATGGATCATGAATCCCAACATTCACATTGCCCTAAAAGCAGACGGATTAGCGTTAGCCCTTGTTTTATTAACAACCATGCTAACACCGCTAATCATTTTATCTTCTTTTGGAAATCACATTGAGAAGTCAAATCTATTTTATGGCTTGGTGATGTTCATGTCATTCGCAATGACGGGAACATTCTTAGCAGCAGATGGATTTTTATACTATATTTTCTGGGAATTATCTTTGATTCCAATCTACTTCATCGCTTTACTATGGGGGAACGATACCTTTGAAGCACGTAAAAAAGCCATCTTTAAGTTCTTTATTTACACCTTCGCTGGTTCTCTATTCATGTTGGTTGGGTTTATTTACTTATACCAAAAAGCAGGTAGTTTCTTACTAGCAGATTTATACAACGTAAGCTTAACAAGCCAAGAACAGTACTGGGTTTTCCTTGCATTCTTCTTAGCTTATGCCATTAAAATTCCTATTTTCCCTTTCCATACTTGGCAGGCATCTACCTATGAAAAAGCACCAACGGTTGGAACCATGCTTTTATCTGGAATCATGTTGAAAATGGGATTGTATTCGATCATCCGTTGGCAATTGCCTATTGCACCATCAGCTGCAAAAGACTTAATGCCTACCATCCTGGTTTTGTGTATTATTGGTGTAGTATACGGATCAATCGTAGCGTTAAAACAAGTGAACATCAAGCGTTTCTTCGCTTATTCTTCTCTTGCACACGTTGGATTGATTGCTGCAGGAGCTTATACCCTAACCTTAGACGGATTATTAGGAGCTGTATATCAAATGTTAGCCCACGGTTTTGTTATCGTAGGTTTATTTTATGTAGCTGAAATCATGTACAACAGATTCGATACAAGAGCCATCAACGAAATGGGAGGAATTCGCCAACAAGCGCCACAATTCGCTTCCCTATTTATGATCCTATTGTTTGCGTCAATTGGTTTACCAGGGACATTCAGTTTCATTGGGGAATTCAGTCTACTGTATAGTCTATCGCAAATCAATATTTGGTACGCGATCATCGGAGGAACAAGTATTATTTTCGGTGCGTTCTATATGTTGCGCATGTTCCAACGATCTATGCTAGGTGAAACGAATGCCAAAGTATTTAAAGAGGTAACGGTAAACGAAAAAATTGTCTTGGGAATATTAGTAATCACTGTGATTTTCCTCGGTGTTTATCCTAAGCCAATTACCGATTTAATTACACCAAGTTTGGTTGAAATCGTATCCTATATTAAATAACAAAATTGAGATTCAGCTTATTCTGAAGCTATAATTCCAAAATATAAAAGATGAATACATTAATAGCAGTTGGCGTATTAGCGGTTATCGTTCTACTAGCAGAGATCATTAATTTGAGAAAATTAATCATCCCACTAACGATTGTAGGACTACTGGGAATTCTGGGGTACACACTTTGCAATATTGATGTGGTGGAAGCCCATTACAACAATATGATTGTAACTACTAAATTTTCAAGTACCTTTTCTTCTTTATTTATCGCCCTAACCATTTTATTGGTTGCCTTGAGTAAAGACTTTTATCAAACGCAATTTTCTAAAATATCAGACTATATTTCGTTAAAACTATTCTTACTTATGGGAGCAATTTCCATGGTGAGTTTTGGCAATATGGCGATGTTTTTTGTGGGATTAGAAATTCTTTCTATTACCCTATACATTCTTTGTGGTTCGGATCGTACGAATATTAAAAGTAACGAATCAGCGATGAAGTACTTCTTGTTGGGATCGTTTGCATCAGGAGTTGTTCTTTTTGGAATTGCCTTGATCTACGGAGCAACAGGATCATTTGATTTGGCTCAAATCACTCAATTAACAACAAGTAATCCCATGCCAGTATGGTATGCACTTGGGGTGACCCTGGTTATTATTGGAATGTTATTTAAAATAGCAGCGGTTCCTTTCCACTTCTGGGCACCAGACGTGTACCAAGGAGCTCCAAACTTAACGACTGCCATGATGAGTACATTGGTAAAAGTAACGGCTGTTGCTACCTTGTACAAAGTATCCATCAACCTGTTACACCAAATGCCGTCTCACTACACTACAGCTATTGTTGTGATTGCCATCTTAACGATGACTGTGGGTAATATCATGGCGTTACGCCAAGATAATATGAAGCGTCTATTGGCTTATTCTGGTATTTCGCATGCTGGTTTTATGATGATGGCGTTGACTGCGTTAGGCAGTGCAACACCAAACCTATTCTACTACGCTACCTCGTATGCTTTTGCTGGTATTGCCGCTTTTACCGTATTGACGATCGTAACGAAAGGAAAAGACAACGAACACATCAACAACTTTAAAGGATTAGGCAAATCTAACCCCCTTTTAGCGGTTATCTTAGCTGTGGCGTTATTATCTATGGGAGGTATTCCAATCTTCGCTGGTTTCTTCGGAAAATTCTTCTTGTTCACAGAGGCAGTGAAAAACGGATTTATCACCTTAGTCATCTTCGGGGTAATCAACTCCTTTATCAGTATTTACTACTACCTAAAAATTATCATCTTGATGTTCACAAAACAAGAGGAAGAAGAAGCAACAACAGCTATTCAAGTTCCTCTATCATACAAAATCGTAGGACTAGTTTCTATTACAGCGATTATTGTATTCGGTTTATGTCCATCCCTACTTTTAGGTTTATTCAACTAAGAACAAATAAATAACAATTCAATAAATTACGAAAAACCAAGTATTCTTTTTAGATGCTTGGTTTTTTTTTGTTCGAAGTGTTCGTTGCGCGGTTTGTTCGTTGCGCGGTTCGTTCGTTGCGCGGTTTGCTCTTTGCGCGGTATCTAGCATGAAGTTTTCAAAAACACCTATTCTTTTTCAAAAAAAGAAATACACTTCTAAAATGTCATTTACGAATCAAACAAAACGTGAAAAAAAATAGCTAAACATAAAAGCAGGCATGATATTAGTACATCCTAATACATCCAAAACAATAACAACAGCTTCTTAAAGATTTTACCCGTAAGGCAAGGTGGCAGTATTGGAAACAACTGTAATGCTGTTATTGGCATAGGACACTTAAACCTTACGGGTTTTTTACATCCTCCTTTATCTGGTTCAGACTTCCTATTAGTCCTATGCTTTCACTGGGTATTTTTAAGTACAACTGGTTGTTTTACT
>JASLHL010000129.1 GCA_030152225.1 Flavobacterium sp.
TCCATTTTCTCATCTCCATTTTCTCATCTCCATTTTCTCATCTCCATTTTCTCATCTCTATTTTCTCATCTCCATTTTCTCATCTCCATTTTCTCATCTCCATTTTTCCATCTCCCATTTCTAAACAAAAAAAGCAGTAAACATAACATTTACTGCTTTTCTATTGTAAATATAAAAAAATTACGCTTTATAATTGGTTAAGAAATCAACTAAAGTACGGATTCCACTTCCTGTTCCTCCGTTTCCTTTGTAATCTCTTGGGGCGTCCATCCAAGCTGGGCCTGCGATATCAATATGTACGTATGGTGCTTTAGCAAAGTGCTCTAAGAATTTACCTGCCGTAATGGTTCCAGCAAAACGTCCACCGATATTTTTCATATCTGCCACACTTGATTTCAACAAATCTTTATAGTCATCCCAGAATGGCAATTGCGCCAAACGCTCGTGTACTTTATATCCTGAAGCGACAATGGCTTGCATTGTTTTTTCGTCATTCCCCATGATACAAGAAGCAATATCTCCAGCTACTACTAAAGCAGCTCCTGTTAGGGTTGCAGCATCAATAATTACTTCTGGCTCATATTGTGTCGCATAGGCAATCGCATCTCCTAAAATCATACGTCCTTCTGCATCCGTATTCAATACTTCTACTGTTGTTCCATCATACATGGTAATCACATCACCAGGGGCATAAGCATCTCCCCCTGGACGGTTATCTGTTGCAGGAATTAATCCAATCACGTGTACGTTTACTTGGTTTAAAGCCGCAGCATAGATTGTTCCAGCCATACAAGCTGCACCTCCCATGTCGCTCTTCATGGAGTCCATCGATCCTGCTGTTGGTTTTAAACTCAATCCTCCTGTATCGTAAACTACACCTTTACCTACTAAAACAATTGGTTTTTTATTGATTGGATTGGCGGGCTTATACTCCATAATTGTGAAGGTCGGCTGTTCAATAGACCCTTTATTAACGGCTAATAAACCTCCCATTCTCAAGGCTTCAATTTCATTTTTACCCAATACTTTTACTGAGAATTTTGCTTCATTCCCCAATACCTCAATCTCTTTTGCTAATTGAGTAGCAGTCAAGAAACTAACAGGTTCATTAACCATGGTACGCGCCCAATAAACCGCCTTAATTGTGTGATTTAAGTCACTGATTTGCTTTGCGTCAAAATTTCCTTTTACTTCAATTGTTTCTAAGGCATATTTCATTGACTCTCCCTCTTTGAAGTATTTCAAAAATTGGTAATTCGAAAGTGCAAGACCTTCTGTTAGGGCCAAAGTTGATTCTCCATTTCCAACAACAATTAGGTTGTCCGCTTTCTTATCTAATTGTTTGCGGATATTGAATCCTGCCAAACGCATTTTTTCTAAATTGGTATTCTCTTTTACAAAGAAGAAATATTGATTTCCAATTTTTGCAAAATCTTCTTCTTTTTCTCCTGCTTCAAATGCTTTTACGAAGTCACTTAAAAGAGCGGGAACTTCAACAGTATTATCATTTCCTAAAACGAAAACTACATTTCCGTTTGATTTAACGTCATTTACAAGTTGTATCATCTTTGTTGTTTTTATTGGTACAAATATACATTTTTTTAGACACAGCTAAAAATCTAAGTCGAAAAGATTCGCCTTTGTTTTTCCTTTATTTAACTGGATTATCCTTCCATTAACACCAAGATCCACCAATAAATAGGGACACTTTCGACCCAAAACAAGCTAAAATAAGAACTGCGTTTTGGGGAGGCTAGTTGGATAAAGAGCAAGGTAATACACACAATAATCAAATTGTTCCACGCTTGTATGGGTTGAAAACCAACTTTAAAAAACTCAATCACAAAAAAGGGAATCGTCAACCCTGCCAATAAAAGCTTGGTTTTCTGTGTCCCTAGTAACTGAGGAATTGTCTTTAAATATTTTTCATCATACTGTAAATCAACAATTTCAAATATACCGATCAGGATGAGTACCAAGAGAAAACGCTGTAAAAACTTAATCCATATATCGAGTGAGAGTTCCACATTTGCATTGAGAATGGGAATAATTAGCGTCACAGTAGCCCAACACAAACAAACGATATAGACCTTTAATCCCGATAAATTTCGAAGATTGGGAATGCGTTTCGAAATGGGAACGGCATAGAGAACCGCCAAAACAAGTAGAGAAAGAGTTACCCCTTGTGCTAAGGGATTCAAAAAGAAAAAACAAACAATACCTACCAACAAGGCTAAGAGGCTTAACCCCAAGATCACTTTCATCTTTCGCGATAAATGATGTCGATGTGCGACTACAAAATCGGCGTACTTTATAAAATTATAAGAAAACAACGTTCCTGAAAAGGCTAATAGTGAAACGGTCCAATCGAAGGGTAATCGACAGAAATAGAAGGTCATTTGAACCAAGGCAAACACGGCGAAAGAAACGTGTACACTCGCTTTGAGATAAAAATCAAATACTTTTTTAAGGGCTTTTCCCATCCTTATTTTTTTAACCAAAAAGGGCTGAATAATTCGATTAGCAAAATTACTAGGAATATACTCAATTTATGTCAGATTTATGGTTATTTTTGTGTGCTTATACACAACTTATTATTTTGCCCAAATGAAAACAAATGCATTTGCTTTAAGACACATTGGCCCTCGTGCTGAGGACGTGGCACAAATGTTCAAAACTGTAAAAGTTGACAACATTGAACAATTAATCGATGAAACTTTTCCAACTTCAATTCGCTTAAAACAAGATTTAGATCTTGCTCCTGCCATGACGGAATATGAGTATTTATCTTATATCCAGAACTTAGGAAACAAAAACAAAATCTTTCGTTCGTTTATTGGATTAGGATATAACGAAGCGGTTTGCCCTGCTCCTATTATTCGCAACGTATTTGAAAACGCTGGTTGGTACACGGCTTATACCCCTTACCAAGCAGAAATTGCACAAGGTCGTTTAGAGGCTTTATTAAACTTCCAAACTACGGTAATCGAATTAGCAGGAATGGAAATTGCAAATGCTTCTCTTTTAGATGAAGGTACTGCAGCAGCTGAGGCGATGATGTTATTATACGATGTTCGTACAAGAGATCAAAAGAAAAACAACGCATTAAAATTCTTCGTTTCTGAAGAAATTTTACCTCAAACCCTTTCTGTTTTACAAACGCGTTCGGTTCCATTCGAAATTGAATTAGTAGTGGGTGACCACCAAACGTTCGATTTCTCAGAAGATTTCTTTGGAGCAATCTTACAATACCCAGGAAAATACGGTCAAGTATACGATTATGCTGACTTTATCAATACAGCAAAATCAAAAGATATTAAAGTAGCAGTAGCTGCAGATATCTTGTCGTTAGTAACGTTAACTTCTCCAGGAGAAATGGGTGCTGATGTAGTAGTAGGAACAACACAACGCTTTGGTATTCCATTAGGTTTTGGAGGTCCTCACGCTGGTTTCTTTGCAACAAAAGAAGAATACAAACGCAGTATGCCAGGTCGTATCATCGGTGTTTCTAAAGATGCGGATGGAAACAGAGCTTTGCGTATGGCTTTACAAACACGTGAACAACACATCAAACGCGAAAAAGCAACATCTAACATCTGTACAGCTCAAGTATTATTGGCTGTTATGGCGAGTTTCTACGCAGTGTACCACGGACCAAACGGATTGCGTTTTATCGCAAATCAAGTTCATGCCAAAGCAAATACAGTAGCTGAAAGCTTAGCAAAATTAGGTATCGAACAAACCAATACAGCTTACTTCGATACTATCGTTGTAAAAGCAGACGTCGCGAAAGTTAGACCTATTGCCGAAGCAAATCAAATAAACTTCTTCTATATCGACGCGAACACGATTTCTATTTCATTAAACGAAACAGCAAACGTAAACGATATCAATACTATCATTGCGATCTTCGCTCAAGCAACAGGAAAAGAAGCATTCACTGTAACAGCTTTAAACGAAGAAGCAATCAATTACCCAGCAAAATTAAAACGTACCTCTAAATTCTTAGAGCATGACGTATTCAATAGCTACCACTCTGAAACAGAGTTAATGCGTTACATCAAACGTTTAGAGCGTAAGGATTTAGCGTTAAACCAATCGATGATTTCTTTAGGATCTTGTACAATGAAATTGAACGCGGCTGCAGAAATGCTTCCGTTAAGCAACGGTCAATGGAACAACATCCACCCATTTGCTCCACTAGATCAAGCACAAGGGTATATTGAAATGTTGAAAGACCTAGAGCACAAATTAAATATCATTACAGGATTTGCTGGAACAACGTTACAGCCTAACTCAGGAGCTCAAGGGGAATACGCTGGATTAATGGCTATTCGCGCTTACCACCACTCAAAAGGTGATTTCCAACGTACAATCGCTTTGATTCCAGCTTCTGCACACGGGACAAACCCAGCTTCTGCAGCAATGGCGGGAATGAAAGTTGTCGTTACAAAAACGACTCCAGAAGGAAATATCGACGTGGCTGACTTGAGAGAAAAAGCAGAATTACACAAAGACAACCTTTCTTGTTTAATGGTGACTTATCCTTCTACACACGGAGTATACGAATCAGCAATCATGGAAATTACCCAAATTATCCACGATAATGGCGGACAAGTGTACATGGATGGAGCAAATATGAATGCACAAGTTGGCTTCACAAACCCTGCTTCTATTGGCGCTGACGTATGTCACTTAAACTTACACAAAACATTTGCTATTCCTCACGGAGGTGGTGGACCAGGAGTTGGACCAATCTGTGTGGCTGAGCACTTAGTTCAATTCTTGCCTTCTAACCCACTTGTTAAAGTAGGTGGTGAAAATGCGATTACTTCTATTTCATCTGCACCTTATGGTTCTGCCTTAGTTTGTTTGATCTCTTACGGTTACATCTCTATGTTGGGAACAGAAGGATTGAAAAAAGTAACGCAAACAGCAATCCTTAACGCGAACTATATGAAAGCTAGATTAGAAGAACACTACGCTATTTTATATACAGGTGAAAAAGGACGTGCTGCACACGAAATGATTGTTGACGTACGTGAATTCAAAGAAAAAGGAATTGAAGTAACGGATATCGCTAAACGCTTAATCGATTACGGTTTCCACGCACCAACGGTTTCTTTCCCTGTAGCGGGTACATTAATGATCGAGCCTACAGAAAGTGAAAGCTTAGCTGAAATTGACCGTTTCTGTGATGCAATGATTGCTATCCGTCAAGAAATTGAAAATGCTACAATTGAAAATCCAGTGAACGAATTAAAGAATGCACCTCATACTTTAGCTTTATTAACGGCTGACAATTGGGATTTACCGTACTCAAGACAAAGAGCGGCTTATCCATTAGACTATGTAGCTCAAAATAAATTCTGGCCTACAGTACGTCGTATTGACGATGCGTATGGAGATAGAAACTTAGTTTGTTCTTGTGCTCCAATTGAAGCATACCTTGAAAATTAATACGCTGTATTTTTTTATATCAAAAACGCCATCGAAGTCGATGGCGTTTTTTTTCGCTCCGAAGAGCCTTGTAAGCAACCTTAAATTTTAAATTGTAATCCGATATACACCACGCGCCTTTGAAATTTTTGAAAAAACACATGGCTGTAATCTTCGGTATAATAAGGTGATTTATCATTTTTTCGATTCAGCAAATTTGAAATCGTACAATAGGCAATTAGGTAGTGTCTCCCCATCGGAAAAAGCTTGTTTACCGTCAAATCAAGACGAAAATACGAATTGAACTTCTCCTTATTATAGGCCGTCACTACAGGAATAAACACCTTTTCTTGTGCGTCAAACACACTGCTATTGAATTGCGTATAGTGCTCCCCTGGATGAGTCGTACAGACCAGCGATGCCGTGACTAGCTTCGGATTGGCATAGGTCACCTGTGCTTTGGTAAAATACATCCAATCCTTGGTTGTTGTCGCATTCACCTCATCCGTTTGATATAACAGCGTATTGGCTAAAAAGAGGGACACATACTGATTAAACTGTTGAGTGAATGACCCTTCAATACCAATCTTCTGCTGCTCTGTCTCTTGTTCCATAACCGATAACTGAAACTGTCCGCTGTCTTTTTTTATATAAACAGCTCCTGTTAAGGCGGTCTTTCCTCGTTCGTAATAGTAGTCAAGAGCGAGTTGCTTACTGTTGATTAAATGCATTTGATGATCATAATAATTAGGTGTTGCGTAGCTATTGTAACTTCCCAAACCCAAAATAAACCGATGAAACGCATTAATCTTATAAAAAGTAGAAAACTGATAGCTAAAAAAATCAAACTTTTTTTCGTGGGGTGCTATACTTTTTCTCATTCCTACGGAAACGCCTAACTGATTCGTAAATTTATACTCCGTGTATCCGTACAATTCCACAGCAGTAAAC
>JASLHL010000177.1 GCA_030152225.1 Flavobacterium sp.
CTCACCTCTTCCCATTTCGAACAGAGAAGTTAAGCCCGCTAGCGCAGATGGTACTGCCACATGGTGGGAGAGTATGTCGTCGCCCTTCTTTTGAAAGCCTGATTACGCAAGTAGTCAGGCTTTTTTTTTGGTTTATGGTGATTGGAAATGGGAGAAGAGTAGAATCAACTGATAATGATAAACAAATCACGCAATTAAAAAAGAACGTCTTCTTTGTATTGAAAATCTCACTCATTTCCCTTCTCTCATTTCCATCCAAACAAACCGTACAAAAATTAAAGCCTCTACTAAACTCTACTAACCACATCAGTGAGAATGTTGTCTAAATAAAACTTACATGATATTGGGTATCACCAACAGCCATTAAAGTCATAAGCGTTTCAAACCCAAAAGGTAATCGCTTAAAACGGTATCTTAGTACCAATAAATCAAAATATACGACCTATGGCTGTCAATGGATTACCCTTTATCTTAGACCGTGGTTGTGGATTAGATGTTCACAAGGACACGATCGTAGCTACCATTAAAGGTAGTGATTTTGAAACACAAACAAGAACATTTTTAACATTTACAGATGATCTTTATGAGTTTGTAGCGTGGTTACAAGAATATTCAATAACTGAAGTTGCTATGGAGAGTACAGGCGTTTATTGGCGTCCTGTGTACTCTATCATAGAGGACTATTGTCATGTAATTCTTGTCAATGCACGGCATATTAAAAATGTTCCTGGTCAGAAAACCGATAAAAAAGATAGTGAGTGGATCTGTAAGCTACTACTTTCTGGATTATTAAAAGGCAGTTTTATTCCAGATCAACAAACTCGTGAACTAAGAGAACTATATCGACACAGAAGAAAACTAGTTGCCTCTCGAACAGCCGAAAAAAACAGACTTCAGAATGTATTAGAGTCTGCTAATATTAAGTTACGTAGTGTGGTAAGTGATGTCTTCGGTATTAGTTCTATGCTAATGCTACAAGCCATACTTCAAGGACAAACGGATCCTGAGATATTAGCAGACTTAGCTAAAGGATCATTAAGAAACAAAAGAGCTGAATTAGTCAAAGCACTCAATGGCAAAATCACACAACATCACATTTTCATGCTGAATCTTATACTTGAAACCATTAATAATATAAACCAACAAATAGTACAATTAGAGGCTCAAATGGAAAAGTATAGAGCAAGTATGGTAACTCAAGTTGAACTGCTAGAAACAATACCTGGAATCTCAAGACAAATAGCTCTAGGAATTTTAGGTGAAATAGGAACTGATATGACTAATTTTCCAGATCATCAAAATTTAGCTTCTTGGGCTGGAGTTTGTCCTGGAAATAATGAAAGCGCTGGCAAGAAGTATTCAACTAGAATTACTAAAGGAAATAAGTACTTAAAAACTACATTAGTAGAAGCTGCATGGGTAGCTATACGATCTAAAACTTATCCGATTTTTGCTGTTAAGCATACCCAAATAGCTAATAGAAGAGGAAAGAAAAAAGCAACTATCGCTATTGCTCACAAACTACTCATTGCTGTTTATCACGTTTTAAGAGATAGAGAACCTTACACTTCACATCCTCAAGATATAAAAATACTAGAAAATAGAAGATTAAAAAAGATTGAACGACTAGAAAAAGAACTAACTAAACTAAAGAATATTCAATAATAAAATAACTAGACTTTATACTAAGAGAGAAAAAGCTTATTCGTCAATATAATTTAAGATCGACTTTTTTTTGGTGGTTGAACTCCCCGGAAATAAAACTGATAACAGACGTTAAGAACCAACAGTTGATGCCTTTTGAGCTCGTAGAAAAAATTATACTCCTTTTTTAAAGTACTAGAACAACAATAATTAGTAAGTGAAATATTGATAATTGATAGATTTTAAGCTACTACTTAACTTAGGTAGATATAACCTAGGTTAATATATTATTGACTAGAATCATTTTTTTTGATTAGACTTTCAGAAAAAAAAAGCCCGCAAAAGGGCTTAAAATAAGGTCATTGACTATAGCTTTCTAGTTCTTGAGTCTTTTCTATAATGTCAGACATGGCATATCCCTTTCGGAATAAATAAGCTTGAAACTTTTGTTTTTTCTTTTGTATATCAGTATCTGTTAACTGATTCCATTTGTTTTCGCTAATGCGATCGAAAGTTTGATAATATTCTTCATCGTCAATTTCCGCAAGCGCTAAAGTAATTAAACGATGATTAATGTCTCTGAATTTTAATTCTGAAGTGATTCTGTTCCTACCCCATGCACTCAAACGATGTTTGCCGCGCACAAAACTCTTGGCAAATCGCTCTTCGTTTAAGAAACTATGTTCGATTAGATGTACAAGAAGGTCGTCGTGTATTTGAGGTGTTATACCCAATTGAAACATTTTGTTGACTACTTCGGAGTGGCAACGGTCTTGATACGCACAGTAATTTTCCAATTTGCGTTTCGCTTCATCAAAGGAAAGATAGGTAGATTCTCGATTCAATTTTTTTGATTTTCACAAAGATAAACAACTCAAAAGTAACTTCTTTCTTTTGGTGAAGGTTTTCCTTTTCGAGCAAAATTATATTCTTCAAATAAATTGATTTTGTGCGTTTGGTTTCGTAGCTTTCCTAGAAGAAAAATAACAACTTGAATTATGAGTATTAACAAAAGTTTTTTGCTAGAACTACAGCATGAATTAACTAGTACAAGAAAAATTATTGCTTGTGTACCAACAGATCAATGGTCTTGGAAACCTCATGTAAAATCAATGAGTTTAGGAGATTTGTCTAAGCATATTGTTGAATTAATTGTGTGGACAGAGTGGATCACAAAGCAAGATTCTTTGAACTTTCACACGGAATACAAGCCGTTAGAAGCCAAAACAACGGAGGAGTTGTTACAATTGATTGATGCGTTTGAAAAACGCGTGATACAGGCAATTGAAACGACTACAGAGGAGCAATGGATGGAGTCATGGGCGTTGAAAGCTGGAGATCACACGATTATTGAAATGCCTAAAGTTGGAGCAAATCGATTCCTTGTCAACAATCACATCTATCATCATAGAGGACAGCTGTCTGTTTACTTGCGTCTGTTGGATATTCCAATTCCTGGAATGTATGGGCCTTCTGCTGATGATGCGAAATAATGTAGTAAAGAAAGAAAAGCGAAGTAGGACTTTATCTTTGAGACTATTTCAAATGCGATAAAAAAAAACCCAACTAATGCAGTTGGGCTTTTTCCGTATGTAGAATTCTTTTGATCGAATTAGCGATTTTGGGTTAGAAAAAAGATGTGGGATGGTTTTTAAATGGGATTACCAAAGATAGTTTGGTACCTAGTTGAGACTCGTTTTGATGAATCCTTTTGTTTTCAAAGTAAGATAAAGTTGAATCAATTACACCTATTAAAAGAGAATAGGCTAATGGTTGGCTAAAACCATAAATAAAAAGGCCTAACTCGATGAGTTAGGCCTTTTTTTAGTACCCGGAGTGGGAATCGAACCCACACTCCTAGGAACACGAGTTTGAGTCGTGCGCGTCTACCAATTCCGCCATCCGGGCATTTGGTGTTGAATTGTGAGTGCAAATTTAAAGAAAAATTTATTCTAACAAAGAAAAAAAGCAAAAAAATCGCGTTAGTCAATTAATATTTTATAAATTTGCATCGCTGAATTACCATAAGGAGGCACTAACTAACAACATAACAACTAATTAGAAAAAATGTTAAATCCTGAATCAGAAGCAAAAATTTTTGCTTGCTCTCAAAGTATTGAATTAGCAGAGAAGATAGCAAAAGAATATGGAGTAGAATTGGGTAAAGTTACATTATCACACTACAGTGATGGTGAATTTCAACCCTCTTTTGAAGAATCTATAAGAGGGCGAAGAGTTTTCTTAGTGTGTTCTACGTTTCCATCTGCGGATAACTTAATGGAATTATTGCTGATGTGTGATGCTGCAAAAAGAGCATCTGCAAGACATATTACTGTAGTGATTCCTTATTTTGGATGGGCTAGACAAGATAGAAAGGATAAACCAAGGGTTCCAATTGGAGCCAAATTAGTAGCGAAGTTATTAGAATCAGCTGGAGCGACTAGAATCATGACCATGGATTTACACGCAGATCAAATCCAAGGATTCTTTGAAAAACCAGTGGATCATTTATATGCTTCAACGATCTTTTTACCTTATGTAAAAAGCTTGAACATCGATAATTTGACTATTGCATCTCCAGATATGGGTGGTTCAAAAAGAGCCTATGCCTATTCTAAGTTTTTAGATTCAGATGTAGTAATCTGTTACAAACAAAGAAAACAAGCAAACATCATTGAGAAAATGGAGCTTATCGGGGATGTTACAGGACGTAACGTTATCTTGGTAGACGACATGATCGATACAGGAGGAACGCTTGCTAAAGCAGCAGATATGATGCTAGAAAGAGGAGCATTAAGTGTACGTGCAATTTGTACACATGCGATCTTATCTGGTAGTGCTTATGAGAAAATTGAAGAATCTTCTTTACAGGAATTAATCGTAACCGATTCAATTCCATTGAAAAAGCCATGCAGCAAAATTAAAGTTTTAAGTTGTGCACCATTGTTCGCAGAGGTTATGCATAATGTGCAATCGAACTTATCGATTAGCAAAACTTTTGTCATGTAAATTATTAATATTAAATATTTAAAGTAATGAAATCAATTACAATTAAAGGATCAGAAAGAGAAAGCGTAGGTAAAGTTTCTACTAAAGCCTTACGTAATGCTGGAATGGTTCCTTGCGTAGTATACGGAGGAGAACAATCAGCAATCCACTTCACAGCAGAAGAGAAAGCATTCAAAAGTTTAGTTTACACTCCAAACGTACACACGGTTGTGATTGAATTAGAGGGTGGTAAAAAAATTAATGCAATTTTACAAGACATCCAATTCCACCCAGTAAGTGACAAAATCTTACACATCGATTTCTACCAATTATTCGATGATAAAGAAATCACTTTAGAAGTGCCTATCAAAATTTCAGGTAACTCAAAAGGAGTTATGGCTGGAGGTGTTTTAAACATCAACAACCGTAAATTAAAAGTAAGAGCTTTACCAGCTAACTTACCTGATTACGTGGAAGTAAACATTTCTGACTTAGAAATGGGTAATAAATTATATGTTACTGATATTACAACAAATAACTATAAATTATTGCACCCAGACAATACAGTAGTATGTCAAGTGAGAATTTCTCGTGCAGCGATGAAAGCAGCACAAGAAGCAGCAAAAGCAGCGAAAGCTCCTGCAAAGAAAAAATAAGTATAGCAACACTATATGCCTTAAAAGCGCTTGTAATTTTACAAGCGCTTTTTTTATTTGTGCGAAATAACTTATGGAATGTCTTGGCTTTACGTTATTTTTGTGCGTTGAAAATTAGTCAGAGAATACAATGAAAAAGTTTTTAATTGTCGGTTTAGGAAATATTGGTGTGGAGTATATTCACACCCGTCACAATATTGGATTTAAAGTTGTAGACCAAGTAGCTCGTGAGTTAGGTGGCGATTGGCAAACGATGAAGTTGGGTAGCTTAGCAGAAGTGAAGGTGAAAGGAAGAACCTTGTTATTACTCAAGCCTAATACCTATATGAATCTCAGTGGAAAGGCTGTCCAATATTGGATGCAGAAAGAGAATATTCCCATCGAAAATGTACTTGTTGTCACGGATGATTTAAATATTCCCTTTGGAACAATCCGCATTAAAGCAAAAGGTTCCGATGGAGGACATAATGGATTGAAAAATATTCAGGCCGTGCTAAACAGTACCAATTATCCGCGTTTTCGCTTTGGAATTAGCGATGAATTTAAGAAAGGACAGCAAGTAGATTACGTCTTGGGGGAATGGTCTGAAGAGGAGAAAGAAAAGCTTGTAGAGCGCTTAGAAACGTCTTCTAAGGCTATTCAAGAGTTTGCTTTGGGCGGATTAAACAATGCGATGAATATGTACAACGCGAAGTAAGTCAATCAAGCTATAAGAATAAAAAAGGAATGAGTTTATCAAGCGCATTCCTTTTTTATTTGATTTCATCCATCAACTAAATCGTAAACCGTAAGTTGTAAACTGTTAACCGTTTACAACCATAAAAAAGAGAGCCATTGGCTCTCTTTTGTAGTTATGCTTTAATAGCGATGTGTAATTCTTCTAATTGTTCTGGTCGAATTGCACTTGGTGCATCGATCATCACATCTCTTCCTGAGTTGTTTTTAGGGAAGGCAATGAAATCGCGAATCGTTTCTTGTCCGCCTAAAATAGCAACTAAACGGTCTAATCCAAAAGCTAATCCTCCGTGTGGTGGTGCACCATACTGGAAGGCATTCATCAAGAAGCCGAATTGTTTCTCTGCTTCCTCTTTGGAAAAGCCCAAGTGTTTAAACATCAGTTCTTGTGTTACTTTATCGTGAATACGAATCGATCCTCCTCCAATTTCATTTCCATTTAACACCATATCGTATGCATTGGCGCGAACTTTACCTGGATCCGTATCTAACAAGTCCATATCTTCTTTCTTAGGCGATGTAAAGGGATGGTGCATAGCGAAATATCTTCCCGATTCTTCGTCCCATTCGAATAATGGGAAATCAATCACCCATAATGGAGCAAATTCATCTGATTTTCTCAAACCTAAGCGGTTTCCTAGCTCCATGCGAAGGGCACTTAATTGCGCTCTTGTTTTGTTTGCAGGACCTGAAAGTACAAGGATGATATCTCCTGCTTCTGCTCCTGTAATTGTAGCCCACTGTTTCAAATCTTCTTGGTCATAGAATTTATCTACAGATGATTTGAAAGAGCCATCAGCTTCACATTTACAATATACCATACCGGATGCGCCTACTTGTGGGCGTTTTACCCAGTCAATTAAAGCATCGATTTCTTTTCTTGTATAAGCAGCTCCACCAGGAACAGCAATTCCTACTACTAATTCAGCACTGTTGAAAACACCAAATTCTTTGTGTTGAGCAACGGCATTTAACTCGCCAAATTTCATTCCGAAACGGATATCTGGTTTATCATTACCATACGTACGCATCGCCTC
>JASLHL010000179.1 GCA_030152225.1 Flavobacterium sp.
ACTACTTTGGGCTATGCTCAGGTTAGTGCGTCGAGTGTGTCCCAAAAAGCAACGGTTGTGAAAACAATTGAAGGTCTTTCTATTTATCCAAACCCCGCCACTATTAACGGGAAGATTACAATAGAAACAAAAACAAATGAATCAAAAGAAATTGAGATCTACAATGTGGTAGGAAAAAAAATATTTTCCACAAGTATCAGTACAAAAGAATTAATTTTACCCAATAGCGTTACAGCAGGAATTTATATGATCAAAATAAGAGAAAATAATACCTCTGCCACGCGTAAATTAATCGTGAAGTAAGCAATCAGTCCCAGATAAATCTAAAGCATCATTTCAACAATGATGCTTTTTTTATTGTATTTTTGTAGCAAATAATTGAATTGTGTTTACACCCGAAGATATCATTAGCATACAGACCCGAAAAGAATTTCATAAAATAGCGATGAAAGTATATCGTTATCAGTATGAAAACAATGCGGTGTATCGCCAATTTTGCGACTTGATTCGAAAAACGCCTACGGAAGTTCGAAGCCTCGATCAAATTCCATTTCTTCCTATTGAATTCTTTAAAAGCAAAGAAGTGCTCAGTACTAATCATCCCATTCAAACTACTTTTACCAGTAGTGGAACCACAGGTACAAGTACCAGTAAACACCATGTAACGGATTTGAAGTACTATGAAGAAAGTTTCAGAAAAGGCTTTTCTTACTTCTATGGTCCTATTGAAGATTACGTTGTTTTAGCCCTATTGCCGTCCTATCTAGAACGAGAGGGATCTTCGCTTATTTACATGGCAGATGATTTTATCAAGCAATCCAATCACCCTGAAAGTGGTTTCTATTTACACAATTATAACGAATTAATCACCCAATTAGAAATACTAGACAAGCAAGGCAAAAACATTTTGCTCTTGGGCGTAACCTATGCTTTGTTGGACATCATTGAACAACATCAATTTGAGCTACACAACACCATTATTATGGAAACAGGGGGAATGAAAGGAAAGCGCAAGGAAATGATTCGCGAAGAGCTTCACCAGTTGTTGTGTAAAGGGTTCGGCCTAACTAAAATCCACTCCGAATACGGCATGACAGAACTCCTTTCTCAGGCGTACTCCCTAGGCGATGGCATTTTTCAGTGTCCCACGTGGATGGATATTGTTATTCGAGATCCAGAAGATCCTTTTACACGCATTGAAACCTTTGGAAAAGCAGGAGGAGTCAATGTAATTGATTTAGCCAATATCAATTCGTGTTCCTTCATTGCCACACAAGATCTAGGTAAAAAATACGAAGATGGAAGCTTTGAAATTTTAGGGCGATTTGATCATGCTGATATTCGAGGTTGCAACCTCATGGTAGTATAAAAAACAAAAAGGGCGATTTTATCAGTAAAATTGCCCTTTTCTATTATTGGTCTAACAGTTCTGTTTTCTCTGCAAAATACTCGCAGAAATCGCGCATTGTTGCTGCCATTTTCTCGTCTTCTGTTGCGCGTTCATAGGTATCAGCCATAGCAACCAACGTTTGATGAAAAAACTTCTTCATCTCATCCACTGGCATATCTTTAGTCCACAAATCAATACGCAAGGTTTCTTGTGCTGCATGATCCCAAATAGATAACAACATCGCTTTAGACTTTGCGCGATCAACACCGCCGTCTTTAGCCGTCCATGTTAATTTATCTGGAACGCGATTCTCATCTAATTCTACTCTAATATTGATATCAGAAATGTGCTTTTTACTCATTACTTCTTCGGTTTATATTTTGATTTTTCGAAAATATCTTTCGCATTCATTGCAAAAAGTTCCTGCAAAGTTACATTATTATTTTCCATAAATGAACGAACAATTTGCCAACCCAACCAAACTCCTACGCGACCTGGAGATTCGCCGTCAATATCGAGATAAAACTTGCTAAAAGGTGCAGGATCAATAAAACGAGCGCTTAATTTAACATCCGTATCAAACAACAATTGATTGTCGATAAAGTAACGCCAAACCTGTGATTCATTCGCTAAACACCAATCCAACTGTTCTTTACTATAAGTCATTAAGTTCTCTTTGGGCACTTTAGGCAACAATAATTCTTTTGCATACACTAATTTACCTTTCTGAATCATAGCGCCTAAAAACGTACGATCCATTGTTTTAGGTAATTTTTGAACAATAAAACTCTCTGCCATATCAGGCAAAATCTGAGAAGACTCAAACGTCAAATGGGTATAATTCGGAAAACTTTTATAAAAATGATGATCCTTACCTAAATACGTATCTAAACTAACTAAGGCTAACGTATCAGCATAAATCGCTTTGGCTGCTACATCAACTTCCGATAGAACCGTTATAATCTTTTTGTGGTCTGATTCCTCTGGATAATAGTATTTGATATACTGGAATAAATGCTTTAACTCTTCAGGTAGCGATTTGAGATCGGCATACGATTTGTTTACTTCTTCGTATAACTCCTTAAAAATAGTGTCTTGTTTTTTTTCTAGCCAATCTGCATCCGCAACTCCCGCAGGAAACATATAGGGATATTTAGCTTTCAACTGCTGAAAATCTTCGTCTTTTCCAGTATAAAACTCCTGATCAAAGCGCACTACCGTAACTTCCATCGGAATTTGTTCTACTTCATGATCTAACTTCGTTTTAGAATCCCCACAACCCCAAACAAAAAAACTAGAAACCAACAAGCAGGATAAAGATATTTTACTAATTTTGAACATAATATACTTAATATTTTTCTGATCGTTACAAATATAAAAAGAAGAACCACAATTCAATCACAATTTTTCTATGATGAATCAAAACTTTCAAACCGAAGCAGTAACCCGTCACATTGTTGATTGGCTGAAGAACTATGCCGTAATGAGTGGAATCAAAGGTTTTACCATCGGAATATCGGGAGGTATTGATTCAGCGGTAACATCAACGCTCTGTGCGCAAACGGGGTTGCCCTTACTTTGTGTTGAAATGCCCATTCACCAAGCGGCATCCCAAGTTGATCGAGCACAAGAGCACCTTGCTTTTTTAAAAGAAACCTATCCTAATGTGACTAGTACACTTGCAGATTTAACTTCAACATTTGATCTTTTTACCCAGCAAGTCCCCACTACAGAGGATGAACAATTGGTAGCCTTAACCCTAGCCAACACAAGAGCGAGATTGCGCATGACAACCCTCTACTACTATGCGGGAATTCATCGTTACCTCGTTGTAGGAACAGGAAATAAAATCGAAGACTTCGGCGTAGGATTCTTTACGAAATACGGAGATGGCGGTGTAGACATCAGTCCCATTGCCGATCTATTAAAATCACAAGTTCGCTTAATTGGCGAGTTTTTAAACGTGCCTGATAGCATCATTCAAGCCAAACCAACAGATGGTTTATTTGGTGATGACCGAACAGATGAAGATCAATTAGGAGCAACCTATGATGAATTAGAAATAGCGATGCTAGCAGCAGAACAAGGCAAAACAATCGAAGACTTTCAAGGAAGAGCACGTGATGTTTTTACCATATACACTCGATTAAATCGAATCAACCAACACAAAATAAAGCCCATACCTGTTTGTACGATTCCCCAACAATTAAAATAAAAAGCTATGATCAAAAAATACAGTTTAATTCTAGGATCAATCCTACTCTTTGCAGGTTGCTCCTTTAGCGATGATTACGAACAAGATGTATTCATTCGCACAGAAAACTTAGAACAATACGGATGCTTTAATACCAAAGACAATTTGTATGTACCAAGTCTTCACGAAAATCAATTCGTCATCATCAACAATCCGTACGACTACAGAAAGCTAGTACAAGGATGTAATGTTGAAATCGACTTTAGAAACTTTGATTTAATCATTGGTCAATTTTGGGTAGAATCCAATACAGCTGACATAAAATATGTATACACACGAAGTCGATACAACCAATATACCCTCCATGTAGATTTCTTACAAAACTGGGGTGGACGACCTAAATTCGTAACTTATCATGCTATTGTACCTAAATTACACCCTAGCGATCCTGTTGAAGTAGTAACTACAGTATTACTACCGTAGAGATGTAAAATATAAAAAAGCCGTTTAAATTGATTTAAACGGCTTTTTTTATTTGTGCGGGTTATTTGGATGGAAATGAGAGAAGGGAAATGAGAAATGGGTAAAATTTTCAATTCAAAGAAAATGTTCTTTTTAATTGCGTGATTTGTTTATCATTATCAGTTGATTGTACTCTTCTCCCATTTCCCATCACCATTCACCATAAACCAAAAAAAAAGCCTGACTACTTGCGTAATCAGGCTTTCAAAAGAAGGGCGACGACATACTCTCCCACCATGTGGCAGTACCATCTGCGCTAGCGGGCTTAACTTCTCTGTTCGAAATGGGAAGAGGTGAG
>JASLHL010000217.1 GCA_030152225.1 Flavobacterium sp.
TCTTTGAATATATCGAAATGTGGTATAATAAAAAACGTAGACACTCCTACTTAAACTATCAGACAATAAACGAATTTAATCAAATAATAAATATTAATAAAGCTGCTTAACTAATTGTCCGGATTTCATTAGGATATCCAACGAGCTTTTTACATTTATCACAACACTAAACTTACTAGTTTCTCATTTACTTTATCAAAATTGAAAGCCGTAAATACGTTTTCAAATTCGATATTAATTGCCGCTGTCATCGGATTTCCAATACTACCTTCGTGCGTATGGTTTACCGTTTTCATAGGCTCATAAGTTCCTTCTTCAATAGAAAGACCTATGGTTTTATAGGCTTCTCTAAAAGGTATTCCTTTTAGCACATAATCATTGACTACCTCAACGCTAAATAAATAATCGTACTTCGGATCGTCTAATATATTTTTATTGACCTCAATATTATCCAGCATTAATTTTAATATTGCTAAACACTCTTTCAACGAAGTAAATGCAGGAAAAAGATTTTCTTTCAACAACTGCAAATCCCTGTGGTATCCAGAAGGCAAATTCGTAGTCATTAAGGCTATTTCATTAGGCAATGCTTGTATCTTATTACATCTTGAACGAATCAACTCTAAAACGTCCGGATTCTTCTTGTGTGGCATAATGCTCGAACCCGTTGTCAAATGATCTGGAAATTTGATGAATCCCATATTCTGACTCATATACAAACATCCGTCCATCGCAAATTTGGCTAATGTTGCCGCAATAGCACTCAACCCTTGCGCCAAGATGCGTTCTGTTTTTCCTCTTCCCATTTGAGCATAAACCACATTGTAATTCATACTTTCAAATCCCAATAAATCGGTTGTCATTTGTCTGTTCAACGGAAATGACGATCCATAGCCTGCAGCAGAACCCAACGGATTCTTATTGGTAATTTTCCAAGCGGCCAACATCATTTCTAAATCATCAACCAAACTTTCGGCATAAGCACCAAACCACAAACCGAAAGAAGAGGGCATTGCAATTTGCAAATGCGTATAACCTGGCAACAAAACGTTTTTGTATTGCTCACTCAAAGCTTGCAAAGTGTCAAAAACTACTTTTGTTTGCTCTACTATTTCTTGTATTTCGTGACGAAAATATAGCTTTAAATCCACCAAAACTTGATCGTTTCTCGAACGTCCAGAGTGAATTTTCTTCCCTGCTTCGCCAATTCTTCGAGTCAATAATAGCTCAACTTGCGAATGAATATCTTCTACATCCGATTCAATCTCAAAATTACCTGCTATTATTTCTTGATAAATTTGCTTTAGCTCTTTCTGAATCAGCGCCAATTCATCTGCTGTCAACAAACCGATGCTTTCCAACATCTGTGTATGTGCCAATGAACCCAATACATCAAATGCAGCAAGATTCATATCTAACACTCTATCTTGTCCTACCGTAAACGCATCAACCGATCCGTCAACTGCAGTGTTTTTTTGCCATAATTTCATTGCTATACGATTTGTGTTAACATCTCTATATAAAGGGAAATTCCCTCTTGTATTTCATTTACATAAACAAACTCATCCGCTGTGTGCGAACGAGCCGAATCGCCAGGTCCGCATTTTAATGATGGAATGCTTAATAAGGCTTGATCGCTTGTTGTTGGCGATCCGTAAGTGGTACGTCCTAATGCAATTCCTGCCAAAACTATTGGATGATCTTTTGCAATAGAAGAAGGTTTAAGACGCGTAGAACGAGCATTTATCTCACACGCAACATTTTCTTGAATTATTGCTAAAACCTCTTCATTTGTATAGGCATCCGTTACGCGAATATCTACCACAAAATCACAAGTAGAAGGTACCACATTGTGCTGCGTACCCGCATTAATCATTGTTACGCTCATTTTTATCGGCCCGAATTCTTCAGAAACCTTAGGAAACTGAAACGTATTAAACCATTCAATATCTTTTATCGCCTTAAAAATAGCGTTATCTCCTTCGTTTCTTGCTGCGTGCCCAGAACGACCTTTTGCCACACAATCCAACACCATCAATCCTCGTTCGGCTACTGCCAAATGCATTTGCGTAGGCTCTCCTACAATAGCGAAAGATAATTCTCCCAATTTTGGAATCACAAATTCTAATCCATCATTGCCTGATATTTCTTCTTCTGCCGTTGCTGCAATACAAAAATTGTATTTCAGGTCTTTCTTTTCATAAAAATAGAGAAAAGTAGCCAGCAAAGAAACTAAACATCCTCCTGCATCATTACTCCCAAGACCAAACAATTTTCCATCGATAATTTCTGGAAGAAAAGGATCTCTTGTATAATCCTTATTCGGTTGAACGGTATCGTGGTGAGAATTTAATAGAATAGTTGGTTTTGACGCATCATAATACTTATTAAATGCCCAAACATTGTTTAATTCTCGGTGAATTTCTACGCCATTTCCTTGTAAAAAATCTGCAATAATTGCTGCCGTTTGATCTTCTTCTTTACTAAAAGAAGGCGTAGCAATTAATTTCTCTAACAATGCAATTGCTTGTTGTGTTAGGTTATCTTTCATTGGTGTTGTTTCAAAATTATAAAGCCTGCAATTGCTATTGAATTGTTGTTCCGGCTGTGTTGTCTAATAGGTCTTCTGCTTGTTTGATACAAACTTTATTCACCCCTTGGTTTATAGCCGCCAAAGCATTCTCAATCTTTGGCAACATACCATCTGCTATCACACCTTCTTGTTTTAGTTGTGCAAACGATGTTTTATCGATACTACTTATTACCGAATTTTCATCATTAATGTTTTGCAATACACCTTTGCGTTCAAAACAATAAACAAGGCTTACTTGGTATGTATTAGCCAAGGCAATTGCAATATTTGACGCAATGGTATCTGCATTGGTGTTTAGTAATTGACCTTCCCTATCGGCAGTAATTGCTGAAAAGACAGGACATAGTCCGATGTCAATTAATTGTTTTAATCGATCGATATTGACATCTGTCGATTGAATATCTCCTACAAAGCCATAGTTTACAGGTGATGTTGCACGTTTATGACTTTGAATCAATCTTGCATCTGCGCCTGAAATACCAATGGCATCGCAATTTCTTGCTTGTAGCTGAGCGGTAATTTGTTTATTGATTAATCCTGCATAAACCATAACAGCAACGGGAAGCATTTGCTCATCCGTAATGCGTCTTCCATTGACCATTTGCGTTTCAATACCCAATTGAGCAGCCAAACGAGTAGCTAATTTTCCTCCACCGTGTACCAAAACCTTTGGCTCTTGAATTTTTGCATAAGTTGATAAGAAAGCTTGTAGTGATTGCTCATTATCTACAATATTTCCGCCAATTTTAATTACTGTTAGGTGTTGCATGATGACTTATTTTTTAAGCATTTCTTTTAATACAGCTTGCGCTGCCCAAACTCTGTTTCCTGCTTCTTGAATTACGATTGATTGTTCGCTATCCAATACTTCCGAAGCAATCACTAAATCTCTTCTTACCGGCAAACAGTGCATTACTTTGGCTTTATTTGTGTCTTTTAATTTATCTAAAGTAACCATCCAAGATTTGTCTGTACACGTAATTTGTCCGTAGTTTTCAAAACTTGACCAGTTTTTTACATAAACAAAATCAGCCTCTTTTAATGCTTCATCTTGATTGGTTGTGATTATTGCTCCTTTTGTAAATTCCTCACTTAACGCATATCCTTCAGGATGTGTGATCACAAAATCAATTAATCCTTCTTGCTCAGCTCTGCACATCCATTCTGCAAATGAATTAGGCACAGCTTGTGGTAACGCCTTTACGTGAGGAGCCCAAGTAAGCACTACTTTAGGTTTTTTCCCGTTGGGTTTTAATTGATTGTTGTCAAAACTAAAATCGCTGTTTTCTACAATTGTAATTAAATCAGTAAAACTTTGAAGTGGATGTCTTGTAGCGCTTTCTAAACTAACCACAGGTTTGCCACAATACTTTGCAAACTTGCTAAAAAGCTCTTCGCTATAATCCTCTACTGCATCTTTTAAACTAGGAAAAGAACGCAAACCTAAAATATCACAATATTCACCCATTACAGCAGCAGCTTCTTTGATGTGCTCTGCCGTATTTCCATCCATTACTACGCCATCTTTGGTTTCTAATGCCCAACCATCCGATGTCATATTCATTACCATTACATTCATTCCTAAATTCATTGCCGCTTTTTGCGTGCTCATTCTTGTACGCAAGCTCGGATTTAGAAAAACCAATCCTATTGTTTTGTGTTTTCCTAAAGCTTCGTCAGCAAATGGATTTTTTTTACAAGCTAATGCTTCTTGCACTGCAAGAGAAAGTGATGGAATATCGTTAACGGAAAAAAATTGTTTCATTGTTCTTTATTTAAAATTGTTGTAATCGATTGCTAAACTTATCTAAGAATAAATCTGCCTCTACTTTTGATAGATTTAAAGCAGGCAACAACCGAATAACATTTGGACTTGCGTTTCCAGTAAAGATGAAATCTTTCATCAATAAATCAGAACGCACATCTTTTAATTCTGGCGCAAGATCAATTCCAATCATCAATCCCGTTCCTCTTACTTCTTGAATTTTATCGAATTTTTTCAACTCGTCCATCAAATAGTTTCCAACTACTTGAGCGTTCTTAATTAAATCATCTTGTTTAATTACTTCCAAAACAGCTAATCCTGCAGCACAAGCCAAGTGATTACCACCAAACGTTGTTCCCAACTGTCCGTGCCAAGGCTTAAAATGAGGCGCAATTGCTATTCCACCAATCGGAAAACCATTTCCCATTCCTTTTGCCATCGTATAAATATCTGCTTTTACTCCAGCATTGGTAACCGCATAAAATTTACCTGTACGGCCGTATCCACATTGTACTTCATCTGCAATAAATACAGCATTGTACTGCGTAGTTAACGTTCTTATTTTATGTAAAAATGAAGAAGAAGCTACTTGTATTCCTCCCACTCCTTGAATACCTTCGATGATAACTGCTGCTATTTCATCGCCAAAATCTGCAAACGCTTTTTCTAAAGCTGTTTCATCATTAAATGGCAAGAAAACAATATGATCGGTTTGGTTGACAGGCGCAACAATTTTTGGATTATCTGTAGCAGAAACCGCTAAAGATGTACGTCCGTGAAATGCTTTTTCAAACGCAATTATTTTTTTTCTTCCGTTGTAGAAAGAAGCTAATTTTAAAGCATTTTCGTTTGCCTCTGCTCCTGAATTACACAAAAACAATTGGTAGTCATTCAATCCGCTAACTTCACCCAATAAGGCAGCAAATTCTTTCTGAATCGGAATTTGAATAGAATTGGAATAAAAACCCAATTTATCCAACTGTTCTTTCAAACGAGCTACGTAATGCGGATGCGTATGCCCAATAGAAATTACCGCGTGACCTCCGTATAAATCCAAATATTCTTGTCCGTTCTTGTCGTAAACATAATTTCCTTTTCCTCTTTCAATTTCAAGAGCATTTAAAGGATATACATCATATAAATTCATCATAATCTTCTAAAATTAAAAAGCCGAAGCCTTTAGTTGTAACCCTGTTTTTTCGTCCAAACCAAACAGCAAATTCATATTTTGCACCGCTTGTCCGCTTGCTCCTTTTAATAGATTATCTATTGCACTTGTAATCAACACATCATTTCCTTCTTTCGCAATAGAAATCAAGCATTTATTGGTATTTACAACTTGTTTTAAATCAATTCCCTTGGTGCTAATATGCGTAAAAGGATGATTGGCATAATATGTTTCATAGCACTCGTACAACTCTTCTAAAGAAAGTGTAGATTCTATCATACAACTGGCAAAAATTCCTCTGGCAAAATCGCCGCGCTCTGGAATAAACTTTATATTTTTTTGGAAAGAAGGTTGCAACTGCGTCAAACTCTCTCCAATTTCGTTCAAATGTTGATGCGTAAAAGCTTTATACACTGAAATATTATTGGCTCTCCAACTAAAATGCGTTGTTGCCGATAAACTTTGTCCTGCTCCTGTTGATCCTGTTAAAGCATTGATATAAACCGTTTCAGGCAATTTATTTTTCTCAGCCAATGGCAACAAAGCCAACTGCAACGCGGTAGCAAAACAACCTGGATTGGCAATATAATTGGTTTTTTTAATGGCTTCTTTGTTCAATTCTGGCAATCCGTAAACAAATTCTCCAGCAGTTGCTTTTAAACGATAATCTTGACTCAAATCAATTATTTTGATGTTTTTGTCGATGGGATTATTTGCTAAAAACACTTTTGAATCACCGTGTCCAAGACATAGAAACAATACATCAATCGCTTGAGATAATTCGTTGGTAAAATGCAAAGAAGTATCGCCCAACAAATCCGTATGCACTGCGTATACTGGCTTGCCTGCACTACTATTAGAATGTACAAAGGCAATTTCTACTGCCGGATGATTGATTAAAATTCTCAATAATTCTCCGCCAGTGTAGCCAGCTCCTCCAACAATTCCAGCTTTTATCTTTTGCATCTTTTTTATTTTTCCTGATTATTTACTTTGTGCCAAATCATTACTTGGTTTCCAAATATTTTAGAGAATCCTTTTACGTCTTCTCCTGTCCAAGCATTGTTCATTTCTCCGTAACTACCAAATTGGTTAGACATTAAGTCGTGTACCGATTCGATACCTACCACCACAAAACGGTGTGGATGTAATTCTACAAATACCTTACCACTAACGGTTTGCTGTGTACTTGAAAGAAATGCTTCCATATCTCTCATAATTGGATCGTGAAATTGTCCTTCGTGTAAATAATTTCCGTAAAAAGAAGCCAATTGCTCTTTCCAGCTCAATTGCCACTTCGTCAACGTATGTTTTTCTAAAGTATGGTGTGCTTTTACCAAAATAATTGGTCCGGCAGCTTCAAAACCTACTCTTCCTTTAATTCCGATAATTGTATCTCCAACGTGAATATCTCTACCAATTCCGAATGGTTGAGCCATTTCTTGCAATTGCTGAATTACTTCCGTTGGTTTCATTACTGATCCGTTCAACGCTACTGGTTCTCCTTTTTCGAAGGTAATTTCTATTGTTTCAGGAGTTGATTTAGTAATAGGCGTTGGCCAAGCATCTTCTGGTAAATATTGATGAGAAGTTAAGGTTTCTTTTCCTCCTACAGAAGTTCCCCACAATCCTTTGTTGATTGAGTATTGTGCTTTTTCGGCATTGATTTCAACTCCGTGTTTTTGTAAGAAATCTATTTCTTCTTCTCTGCTTAATTTTAAATCTCTAATTGGCGTAATAATCTGCACATTAGGTACCAAAATATTAAAAATCATATCGAAACGAACCTGATCATTCCCT
>JASLHL010000268.1 GCA_030152225.1 Flavobacterium sp.
ATAGATTCTTCTTAGTTACAGGACTTAGAAACGAAGATTTTTAATCATTAAAAAATTAAACTGTAAATGGCTGAATTAAATACAGGCGGCGGAGGCAATAAGGACAAAAAAGTAAGAAGTAAAAAACAAAATGCTGGAGTAGATTTAACTGCGATGGTGGATTTAGCCTTCTTATTGATTACGTTCTTTATGTTGACGACATCTATGAATAAGCCTCAATCTATGAATCTTGCGATGCCGGATAAGGATGCAGATACTGAAATTGAGGAAGAAAAAACTAAAGTAGATGAGAACCGTACAATGACTATACTAATTGGCGGGGATAATAAACTGAAATGGTATATGGGTATGGTAAACAGCCCATTGGAAGGACCTACAGATCAAACTTATGGTAAGACGGGAATTCGTCAAGTATTGTTAGAGAAAGACAAGGCCGCTTTAGCTTATTCACAAAAAGCAGACCAAGGTTTGATCGTGATCATCAGAGCAAGTGAAAAAGCTACATATCGCAACTTAGTTGATATTTTAGATGAGATGGCTATCTCAGGTATTAAATCATATGCATTAGTAGATATCACACCTGAGGATTTGGAAATATTAGGTGAGAAGTAGTTAACGTTCTGAGAAATTAAGAAATTATGTCAAAATTAAATATCTTTAAAAAGGATTGGGTTGATATTATCTTCGAGGGACGAAACAAGTCTTACGGAGCATATCAATTGCGATCTGAAAACCCAAAAGTAACAACTGTAGCATTGTTCTCAGGTATTGCTTTGTTCGGTTTGGCATTGGTTTCCCCAATGTTAATCGATATGGCAAAAGGAACTTTTGGAAACAATAAGGTGGATAAATTGGATAAAGTTATCGAAATGGAAAATATAAATTTACCAGATAACACACCACCACCCCCACCACCACCCCCAGAGGATGTACCACCACCTCCACCACCTCCACCAGCAGATGAGGTTAAATCAATAAACGATACCAAAAAGTTTACTGAACCTGAAGTTGCTAAGAAAGAGGAAGTGAAAGAAGAAATCGCCAAACAAGAGGATTTCAAAGATGCTGAGGTTGGTAAAAAGGACATGAAAGGGGATAAGGATAAAGGGGAGATCAAGATTACTGAGAAAACAGGAGAAGCTGACAAAGGAACAGGTTCAGGTGGAGACGGAGATGGAAACGAAGTTTTCATTGCTGTACAAGTACCAGCTGAATTCCCTGGAGGTATCCAAGCGTTTAACAAGCAATTTGTTCAACGTTTTAGAACACCAGAAATTGATTCAGGTGTGAAGTCAATCCGTGTTATCGTTATGTTTATCGTTGAAAAAGACGGTTCATTAACCGATATCAAAGTAGTACGTGACCCAGGTTATGGAGCTGGAAAAGAAGCAGTACGTGTATTAGGTAATATGCCGAAGTGGAAACCAGCTGTACAAAATGGTAAAACAGTTCGATCTCAGTTTACATTACCAATTACAATTCAAGTTCAATAGTAATGTTTAACAATAAATTCAAACAAAAATCGCTTTTACAGCGATTTTTGTTCTTTTTTGGACTATTGTTTTTTCTACTCTATTTGTTTTGTGGTATCGCACTTATCGTGAGTAAGTCCTTGCCCTTTCAAATGGAAGATACCCACCGAATCTTATTTGGTGTCGTACTAATAGTCTATGGTTTTTTTAGATTCTACCGTTTGTGGAATACTAATATGGGAAAAGATTAATAAAAAGCTTCGAATCATTCGAAGCTTTTTTTATTGTTGGTTATTTATGTTAAAAAATGATTTTATTTTTTGCTTGTTGCAAAGAATATCTATCTTAGACGAAAGAAAATGAGCAAACTAGGTTTTGCTTTAAATTTGTTTTATATGATTCAAAGAAAAAGCGCTGCTAGAATTGGTATTTTAGCTGGTGTTTTAGCAACAAGTAGTTTGTTCTTTCAATGCAAGGATAAGCATACCCCAACGAATGAAGCTGGTAATGAACCAGTCACTCAAGAAGAAACCTTGCTCAGTGGTACGCTCACACTTGGAGTAGACGAGTCTGTGTTTCCCATTGTTGAAGATGTCGCTGTCCTATATGAAAATGAATACAAACGAGCGAAATTGAATTTACTCGCTAAATCAGAACGGGAAGTGATTCACTTATTGTTATCTGATTCTATACGCGTTGCTGTATTACCTCGTATGATGAATGCAGATGAGTTAAAACATTATGAAGGAGTAGTTGCTCCTAAGCAGACCCACTTCGCCAGTGATGCAATGGTGTTTGTAACGAGTAAAAGTGCAACAGATTCGATTGTCGACTATCAAGCGCTTTTAAAACAGGTAGAACGCGGTAATTTAAAAGAGACAGAATCTTTCTTGGTCTTCGATAATTATAATTCTAGCGTTTCTTCTGCTTTTCGTCAGGCAACAGGATTTGATTCTTTTCCGAAGGATTATGCTTATTTTTTAAATACAACAGAAGAAGTTATTGATTATGTCACTAAAAATCCAAAAGCGATCGGCGTTATTGGATTGAATTGGTTGACACAACCCAATGCAGCCATTCAAAAGAATATTGACCAAGTAAAAGTATTGGCAGTCAAGAATCCAACAGATAACAAGTATTACAAACCAAGCCAGAATAATATTGCTGAGGGAACATATCCATTAATTCGAAAATTGTACGTTTGGGATATGCAAGGAAAGAATGGTTTAGGTACAGGATTTGCTTCTTATATTGCTGGTTATAAAGGACAACGTGTGGTATTAAAATCGGGATTGTTCCCTTTTAATACGCCACCACGTGAAATAGTTGTAACCAAAGAAATTAAATAAAATAAACCCACATATACTTATAAAACAATAACGATATATTATGAATAAAAAGTATTCTATTTCATTGTTGACTTTAGCTTTAAGTAGTTCTTTTGCTTTTGCTCAAAGTATTAATGAAGCAAAAACAGCAATCAATGCAGAGCAATTTGATAAGGCTAAAGAGATTTTAAAAGATTTAATTAGTAAGAAACCAGCAGAAGGAATCAATTACTATTATTTAGGAGATGTGTTCTTAAGAGAAGATCAATCGGATTCAGCCCGTTATTATTTTGATCAAGGAGTTCTTGCTAAGACTAAGGGATCTTTAAACTACGTAGGTTTAGGGCAGATTGAATTAGACAACAATCGCGCAGCTGAAGCTGTTGCTAATTTCTCTAAGGCTGAAAAAGAGATGAAGAAAAAGGATTACGATGAGCAATTGTTAGTTGCAGCTGCTTATTTGAATTCGAAAATGCCAGATGCAAAAGCAGCACAAAAGATTGCAGCAGATGTAGTGGCAAAGGATTATAGCAATCCAATGGGGCATTTGCTTTTAGGACGTGCTTTCTTAGAACAAAAGAATTTAAACGATGCGTATTCTTCATTTAGAAATGCGTATGACTTAGACAATACTTTAGTTGAGGCTAAATTACAAATGGCTATGATTACAAAACGCGCACGTGCTTATGCGGATGCAATTAAAGCTTGTGAAGAAATTTTAGCTACAACGCCAAATTATGCACCTGCGTATAGAGAAATTGCAGAAATTTCTTATATGTGGTCAAAAGTAAACGCAAAACAAGAAAAGGAATTAATCGCACAAGCAGGAGAGAACTATAAAAAGTTTATCAAAGCAACAGATAACTCTATCGATTCTCAAATGCGTTATGCCGATTTCTTAGTAATGACGGAAAACTATCCTGAATTAGAACGCGTGGCTACTCAAATGAAAGATATCAAAGGAGTAAATCCTCGTATTCACCGTTATTTAGGGTATGCGGCTTACGAAAATAAAAACTATGACGTAAGTGCGGATGCTTTAGATAAGTTCTTAAAAGTGTATTTAAAAGAATCAAAAAGCTTAAATGCGATTGGTAGAGATTACTTATACTTGGGATTATCTGAAATAGGACAATCAAACTATGGAGAAAACAAAGAAATGTACCACAAAGGATTGAATCATTTAAAAGATGCAATCAATGTTGAATTGGCCATCGCTGGTGAATTTAACCGTTTCGGATTGGAGTTATTTAGACAAAAAAAATACCAAAATGTAATTGATATCTTAGGTATTTCTGCTGATTTTAAAGAATCAAGTGGCTATATTTACGATAACTACTACGTAGGATACTCTTACTACTTATTAGGATCAGAAGATCGCTCAGATAACGAAGAACTATTGAAAAAAGCAGATGAGTATTTAGCTAAAACGATTGAGGCTTCTCCTTTAACACAAGAGGCTTATTTCTATAGAGCGCGTGCAAATCGCTACATCGATCACGTAGATGCTTACGATAGAATGTTTGAATCATACCAAGGATTCTTAAAAGTATTAGCAGAGAAAAACGAATTGAATGATCCTTCGAATAAAGAACAAGTAATCGAAGCACATACATCAATTGCAACGTACTATGCAAACAAAGACAGAAATAAAGAAGCTGTTGAGGAGTTCAAAAAAGTATTAAACTTAGATCCTACAAATAGTTTTGCTAAGAAAACGATTGAAGCAATCGGTAAATAAAAATAGTTATACAACTACAAAAGGCTAATTACATCACGTAATTAGCCTTTTTTTGTGGGATTTCTATTGTAGTTTTCCTAATCCTATTATATTTGCCACATGCAATTATCTATAATTATTTTAAACTATAACGTTCGTTTCTTTTTGGAGCAATGTATTAAGTCTGTGCAAGCGGCTATTCAGGCAATTGATGCAGAGATTATCGTAGTTGACAATAATTCTCAAGATGATAGTGCTGTGATGATGCGGCAGCTGTTTCCCGAGGTTTTATACATTGAAAATAAGGAAAACTTGGGATTTCCCAAAGGGAATAATATTGGGGTCAAACAGGCGAATGGCAAATATATTTGCATTCTTAATCCCGATACAGTGGTAGCAGAAGACACCTTTTTGAATCTCCTAAATTTATTTGAGACCAAAGCCAAACTCGGTATTGTCGGTTGTCAAATGATAGATGGACGAGGAGGCTTTTTACCAGAATCCAAAAGAGGCATTCCAACCTATTGGCGGTCTTTGATGAAAGTAACGGGACTATATAAGTTGTCTCGTTCTAGTTCGGTTGTCAATGGGTATTATGCAGCCCATTTACCTCAACACACAAGTGGAGCAGTAGAGATCTTAGTAGGCGCTTTTATGTTTATGCCTAAGCAACTTTATGTAACCTTAGGAGGATTTGACGAGCGTTTTTTTATGTATGTGGAAGATACGGACCTGTCCTATTCGAGTTTAAAGGCAGGGTATGAGAACTATTACTTTGCCGACACCACAATTATTCATTACAAAGGAGAAAGCACAGTAAAGGATTTGGAATACGTTAAGCGATTCCATCACGGCACCCAGATCTTTTATGAAAAACACTTTCGAAAATCCTATGTTTTTGAAATTGCAATGCGTTTGATTACGTTTGTTTTTCTGTTGTTTAAGCAAAAGAAAAAAAGCCCCAAATTAGATGTTGTTTCCCATACGATTGTCGTTAGTCCAAATGAGCGATTGAAAAATCAGGTCGCTCATACTTTGCAACGTTCCATTGTTCAAGTCAAGTACTTGGAAAAACTTCAAGAAATGATTGATCAAAAGGCCATAGGAAATGGTGATTTAGTGGAAATTGTCTTTGATGGCGATTATTTAACTAATAAAGAGATCATTACCTTTATGCATAAAAATTATAGATCAGAAATAATTTATAAAATTAAACCTGTGAATTCTTTGTTTTTGATTGGTAGTAATGATAGTAATAGTAAAGGATCCGTGATAATTTTAGAAGAATGATAATTTTATCTTTACGTGGAAAAAGTCCG
>JASLHL010000309.1 GCA_030152225.1 Flavobacterium sp.
TGGGAACGTGCTCCAAGACATGCCAAAGGGTAATAACATCAAAAGAATGAGCTTTTAGTTCGCTCAATTGATTGACCATCGTAATTCCCTTCTCCTTAGCTAAAGCATGTGCCTTATCATTGGGCTCAAATCCCGTAGTTATCCAACCACTCTTTTTAGCTTCTACCAAAAAATCACCTGTACCACATCCTATATCTAAAAGCGTCCCAACGGTATTGTTTTGTTTGAAAAGCAAATCAACCTTTTTGCGTAGCGCAATGCGTTTTACTCCTTGATAGATTCGCTCAAAAAAATTGCGTTTACCATCCGTATGCGAAATATAATTTTCACTTTGATAGTAATTACCTAAGGTATCTATTGACGGAACTGGATCTGTTAGCAGTAAATCATAAGCGCGATTATAGAACAAAGTAAATACTTCTTTGGACACCGTATAATCTTGTACCGTTAAAAATTTTTCATCTTTAGTAAAATTCAATTTTTCCATTTGATCTATACGTTTTAATCTACACTGCTTGTTTCTATTTTTCGATTGGTCCTAAAAACATCTTTCAAATTTAAAATTTATTCCAACAAAAACACCCTTATTCACGAATCAATATTTTGAAAAAAGAAAGCTATTTTTTGTTTTGAACACTTGTCTTTTTTTATGCGTCAATTCTTTTCTGTTTTTTTGCGCAAAAAGTTTGTTCTTCTTTTCAATTTTACTTCTTTTTTTTTCAACTCAAAAAAGAAAACGAGGGCTTCTTTTGATCTAAAAAGTTTAAAAAATCAGAGTAAAATTAACGCTAAAATTCACACACTTTTTTTCTCTATATTCTACACATTGCTTCTGTTATTTTTCTTCTCGATTCTTTTTAAAAAAGTTTTTTTAAACGCACTATAATTTCGGTTCATCAACATACAACTCTTTTTATTTTTTGATTCTCCATTTTAAAAAATTATTGCTTAACTTTTTTTCTTCATTTTATTTTTTCAAAAAAAACGGAAATAAAAAATCTTCTTTTTTTGGCGCTTGATTTTAAATTTTAAAAAAACACTTTTTACTTTTTTACTTTTTTGTTCTCCTCTATTTTTTAAAAAAAATACGCTCTTTTTATTCGCTAAAAATTCAGTAATTGCTGTTCCAATAGTTCCTCTTCTTTTTCGGCTAAAAATTCCTTTCTACTTTTTTTTGCTTTTTTTATTCGGTATGAAAATTAAAAAAATTACATGTATATGTCTTTTTTAAGGCCCTTTTATTTTTTATTTCTCTCCTCTTATTTATCGCTTTTCACTCAAGTTAAAAATCATATAACTGCTGTTTAGGTTAGCGGCAAAATTCATTCTTTTCCCTTGCTTCTTTTTTCATCTTCTACTTACGTCTCTCTTTTTTCAACTCCTATTTTTATACTAAACCCAACTACATTTTCTTACTTCTCTCCAGATTATCTCACCCTCTTTCAAGCTGTGGGAACCTTTTTATTTTCCTTCGATCTCTTTACCTATCTCTTACTACAATAGGCTGTAAAAAGCCCCCAATACACGTATTTTTACTTGATCCTTTACTTTAAACAAAGCTGTAAGGAGTTGAAAAGATGATATTTAATTTGAACCTACTAAACAAAAAAATAAGGATTGTTCCACGTGGAACAATCCTTATTTTCTATTAGGCGCTCGCTTCTATCTCCCCATGTGGATCAACAGAATCGATATATCGGTTGGGGTTACCCCACTAATTCTCGACGCTTGTGAGATGGTAATTGGTCGTATCTTTTTGAACTTCTCGCGTGACTCAAACGAGAGAGATACAATCTTATCGTAATCAAAATTTTCAGGAATTTTGACATCCTCTAAGCGGGTTAACTTATCCGCATTATTCTTTTCCTTTTCAATATAACCCGAATATTTAACTTGAATTTCCGCTTGTTCAATCACCTCCTGATCGATGTTATGCTCGGCAATATACTCTCCTACTTTTTCAAATTTTAAGATGTCTTCTAACTCAATTTGAGGGCGAGAAAATACCTTAAACATCTTATCGGGTTGTGTCATTAAAGATGATCCTTTCGCCTCTAAAATTGGATTTGCTTCCTCAGTTTTGACACTGGTCTCTTTAAAAAATTGAACAAAATTATCCGATTCAATTCGCTTATATTCCATTCGTCTCATGCGTTCTTCTGATGCTAATCCGATCGAATACGCCATAGGTGTTAATCTAAAATCGGCATTATCTTGACGCAATAAAGTGCGATATTCAGCACGAGAAGTAAACATACGATAGGGCTCTTCTGTTCCTTTTGTAATCAAATCATCAATCAAAACTCCGATATAAGCTTCATCTCTTCGCAAGATTAAAGGCTCTTTTTCATGCACTTTTAAGTGGGCATTTATACCAGCCATTAGCCCTTGAGAAGCTGCTTCTTCATATCCGGTTGTTCCATTAATTTGACCTGCAAAATACAACCCATCGACCAACTTTGTTTCTAACGTATGCTTCAATTGTGTTGGTGGAAAATAGTCGTATTCGATCGCATAACCTGGACGGAAAATTTTTGCATTTTCAAATCCAGCTACAGCACGCAAGGCTTTAAATTGAATATCTTCTGGTAAAGAAGTAGAGAATCCGTTCACGTAAATTTCGCAGGTATTCCACCCTTCTGGTTCCACAAAAATTTGGTGCCTTTCTTTATCTGCAAAGCGATTAATTTTATCTTCAATAGAAGGACAATAACGCGGACCCAAACTTTTAATACGGCCAGTAAACATCGGAGAACGATCAAAACCTTCACGAAGTAGATCGTGTACTTCAGTCGAGGTATAGGTCATAAAACAGTCTCTTTGCTGCTTCAAAGGCGAGGTTACATCCAGATATGAAAACTTCGCTGGATTGATATCTCCTCCTTGCACTTCCATCTTACTATAATCTAAAGAGCGTCCATCAACACGCGGAGGTGTTCCAGTTTTCATACGACCCGCAGTAAAACCAAGCTTGACTAAATCTTCGGTAATACCGAAAGCAGCGCCCTCTCCTGCTCTACCTCCGCCAAACTGCTTCTCTCCAATATGGATCAAACCATTCAAGAAAGTACCATTGGTTAGGATCACCGTTTTCGCTTTTATTGTTAATCCCAGGCTGGTTACTACCCCTTCAATTTGATGATTTTTCACCAATAGTGATTTCACCATATCCTGATAAAAATCCAAATTAGGCGTTCCTTCCAGCATTAATCGCCAAGTTTCTGAGAAACGCATACGGTCCGATTGCACACGTGGAGACCACATTGCAGGCCCTTTGGACTTGTTTAGCATTTTAAATTGAATCGCCGTTTGATCCGATACGATTCCTGAATACCCTCCTAAGGCATCAATTTCACGAACGATTTGTCCTTTAGCAATCCCACCCATAGCAGGATTACACGACATTTGGGCGATATTTTGTAAGCTCATGGTGATCAAAAGCGTTTTTGATCCCATATTAGCAGCAGCCGCGGCGGCCTCAGAACCAGCATGTCCTCCACCAACAACGATTACGTCATATCTATCTTGAAAAATACTCATTTTTGTAAAAATCTTTTCATTTTAGTGTTCCACGTGGAACATTTTAATCTTTTCATCCTCTTTTTTGCGCATTAATGCTTCATCAGCCTCGCTTTTGTCCTTAAATCCACAATAGTGAAGAATTCCATGCGCCATAACACGTAACAATTCTGTATGAAAATCAACCGAAAAATCAGCAGCATTTTCTTTTACACGCTCAATACTGATAAAAATATCACCACCAACTACTTGATTTTCAGTATAATCAAAACTAATTATATCCGTTAATGTATCGTGATCTAAATACTTGACATTGATCTCATGTAAGTACTCATCCGTGCAAAAAATATAGTTTATTTCCCCTACCAAAAAACCTTCAGAATCAATAATGGATGAAATCCAAGTCTCATATTCTGTTTCGCTTTGGAGTGAAAAATCCAATTCGTAATTAAAAGTTATCATATAAAAATATAAATATTCGGCAAAGGTACGATGAAAATTAAAACAGTAATACGCTGAAATCTAAAAAGATTCACAAATAGAAAAGCGAAATACTACACCACAAAGCATCAAAATAAAGGTCAATCTACCTCCAACAATTACTAACTTCACAAGAAAAAGCGCAAAAGTTAGCTGTCACACGTTCATTTTTTGTTTAACCTAGGTGAAAAAGCCTTTAAAATCAAAAAAACGGCTACTTCTACCGCTCGTAGTTTGCGTATAGGTCGTGAGTGAAAAATATAAATCCTATACGACAAATACAGCGTGTACAAGAACCAAAGATAAGAAAAAAAGCAAAAAAGAGGGACCCTTCCAGCAATTTTAACAACAAAAACAAACGCTCTACTTTGCCCCAATCGAACGCACTACACTTTTTAAATTTTTACGCCAACCCTGACAGCTCAAAAAATTAAGACCTGTCTTTTTCGTATACCTAAAAAGAAAATCAAAAAATGAAAATACGCCAAGTACAAGATGTAAAAAGAAAAAACAACGACATCTACTAGCTGCTTTCCTGAAAACATAGAAAAAAAAAGCTTGTCCTAATTTTGTGTATTTCGCAACAAAAAACAAACTTTTTGTTTTACGCAAAATATAGAACATTGAAAAAATCCTTAAAAACCAATCAAACGAACCCCCCCCTGTCTATTTTTGTAATTCGAACACTAAAGCAACATATTTTTTTTAAACAAAATACAGGGCGCTGAAATTCTGGTTTAGAAAACTAAGATTGAAAAAAACACCGCCTATTTTCAGTATTTCGTACACTGGAGCAACAATTATTTTTTAAGCAAAATACAGGACGTTGATAATTTATTTTACAAAGCGACTACAGGAAAAACAACCCCGTCTATTTTTTGTATTTCGTACACTGGAGCAACAATTATTTTTTACGCAAAATACAGGACGTTGAAATTCTAATTTAGAAAATAATCATTGGAAAATAACGCCGTCTATTTTTTGTATTTCGTACCCTAAAGCAACAATTATTTTTTACGCAAAATACAGGACGTTGAAATTCTAGTTCAAAAATGTTTTACAGCAAAAACTGCCCCCTCTATTTTTTGCATTTCGTACCGTAGAGCAACAATTATTTTTTACGCAAAATACAGGACGTTGAAAATTTATTTTAGAAAACTAGTACAGGAAAACTATCTCCTCTATTTTTAGTATTTCGTACCCTAGAGCAACAATTATTTTTTACGCAGAATAGAAGACGTTGAAAATTTATTTTAGAAATATTTCACAGCAAAAACTGCCTCGTCTATTTTGTGTATTTCGTACCCTAGAGCAACAATTATTTTTTACGCAAAATATAGGGCGTTGATAATCTATTTTAGAAATATTTCACAGCAAAAACTACCTCGTCTATTTTTTGTATTGCGTACACTGGAGTTACAATTATTTTTTACGCAAAATACAGGACGTTGAAATTCTAGTTTAAAAATGTTTTACAGCAAAAACTGCCCCCTCTATTTCTTCCCTTTTGAACCCAAACAAACAAAATACTTTTTATCCCAACGACAAGCGGTCTAAAAAATGTTCTCTTGTGTACTCGTCCAAAAAACATCCCATTTATTTTGCGTATTTCCGCCTAAGTATCAGCTTAAAAAAAATAGCGAAACTACAGCGCATCCTAAAAAATCAAAACACATCTTCCAAGAGAAATAAAAACGGAAAAAGTCAACTTTTGACCATAAAATTCAAAAAAACAAAAAAACAAAAAAACAAAAAATCACAGTTATCAACGTTATCAACAATATAATAATTAGAAATAAAATCTTTTTAAAAATTAAAAAAAATGTTCTCTATTATATTGCTTGTTAATATGTACAATAACTTTTTAGCCAGAATTTGCAGTTTTGACTTATAAAAACTTATTAACACGATATCATTTCTTAAATCGCTTAAAAATAGCCTTATAGCTATCTTATTAACACGGTTAATAACCTTTATCAACAGCCTGTTTACGATAACTTGGGGTGTGTATTTCTGTTAATAAGTGGTGGATAGGATATGGATATCTAGCTCATAGAATATAAAAAATAAATTTGCATAGCATCTAATTAATCCTGTATTGTAATTAATTTCAACTAAACAAAAAATAGTTATTCTATTCTTTCCATACTTATCAACAAAAACTGTTTATTGTCTTCTACTTCAAAATCAGCTCTTTAGATCATTTTAAAAAAAACGATGTTGATAAGTGTTATCTAGCTGTAAATCAATCAATTATTTTCTTATTTCAAAATTGGGATTTCTTTTTTCTCTTGTTTGATAAATGGTGTTTTTCCGTTTTAATAGAGGGAAAAAACAGTTTACGTGCGGCTAAAAACTGGCGAAATACAGTTTCATTCTTCTATTTTTTGAGGTAGTAGTCAAGGAAAATTGGGCCTTATTTTTAGCTCTTTTTATTGTTGTATTTAGTGTATAAAACCGTTATTATTCGCTATAAAAAGAGAAAAATAACCGCAAATGAAAAGAAATAAAAAGGCAATAAAAGAGAAATTCTAGAGGAGAAAGAGGGGATTTATAAAAAATAAAAGAAGAAATTTTACGCGGTTTAGTATAGCATTTTGTGTGAAATTCGGAAGAATAAAAGAGAACTAAAAAAGAGTTTTTTGTGGTTTATTAAAGTTGGTAAACACCTTTTTTAGATGAAAAAAGCAAGATAAAAAGCAAGATAAAAAGCAAGAATAAAGGGGATTTTAAACTTCATTTTACTCTTCTTAGCTTGTCGATTGAAATTAGTTTGGGTATAAAAATATGGACTAAAAACAAAAAAAAGAGGGTCTATTGCCCATCCTCTTTGCTCTTTATTTTTCCTATTGAGCATAAACCAAAAAACATGCTAGCCTATTCACCGTCGATTCTGCTTTGTATACTAGTCTACGTACCAGTATACTAATTCTATTGTGGCTCCATAGTGAGTCTATAAAAAAATGTGTTTTAATAGAGTCACTATGGAGTCATCATGGACTCAATATGGACACATGACCTATCATACCCAAACATCAAATGTCTAGTTCAGATATAGCTGTACAGCTCTTGTTTATAATCCCGTTATCCTGTCATGCTTATTATCGTGTAGTAAGAGAAATAACAAGCTTGTCTTTTTTTTCTATTGAAAAGCTCTAGGGAAGCCAATCGTCCACTAGGCCTTGTACTGTTTTTTTAAAGCGATTAGTCTAGCTGTTTTTGGAGGTAAAAAAGCAGATTAACTGTCTTTTTCCATTTTAATTAGATGGGCCATATTGCGTATTACGCTGTTGTGTTTTAAAACAAATGGGTTAGATTTATCCCAAACATAGCCAGCCAGAACAGAACATATTTTTCGTTTTACATCTGGATTTTCGGGTTGATGGAAGAAGAGTTCTTGTAGATTTCCCGTATACCATTCTTGGATATAGGTGGTAAAAACATCGATTCCCTCCTTCATATAATCGGCGTATTCTACTTGCCAATTCACTGTTTCACCTTGTAGGGTTTTGATGGCTAATTTAGCTGCTAACATACCCGATTCGGTGGCAAAACAAACACCAGAGGAGAAAACGGGATCTAAAAATTCGGTGCTATTTCCCGTTAATACGTATCCATCGCCAAACATTTTCGATACACTAATTGAATAATTTGACAATTTTTTTGGTTCAAAATCAAAAGGTAACTCACCAAAGCGTTGGATGTAGTAATCAGAAAGATTAATAGCATTTTGCAAGGCTTCTGTGGTGGTGTTTCCCAGTTTTTCGATATAGTCCGTAGGGCCTACAATTCCCACACTTGTTTTTCCGTTGGAAAAAGGAATAACCCAAAGCCATACTTTGGTTTCTAAAATGTCAAAGGATATCTGCGTTCCCTCTACTCCTTCGGGTCTTCTATCATCTATAATATGGCTGAAAATTGCAGAATGTGCACTTAATTTAGAGGCAGCATCTAAGTTGAGCATGCGGGGTAAAACACGTCCATATCCACTGGCATCTATTAAAAATTTAGCGCGAATTTGAGCGGTTTCTCCTTGTGCATTTTGAATAGTGGTTATCGAATCGGTTCCTTCAAATTGTACATTGGTCACCTCAGTTTCAAATTGGATATCAATGCCTTTTCGCTGCATTTCATCCGTTATAGCTTTGTCAAAATCTGCACGCGGAATTTGCCATGTCCAATCCCAACCTGCAGAAAACTTATCACTAAAATCAAAAATACAGATTTCCTTTCCTCGAATAAATCGCGCACCAGGTTTGGGTTGAAAATTGTAGGTCTGTAAAGCAGGTAGTAAATCAGCCGCTTCAAAATGATCCATTACACGGGGAATTAAACTTTCGCCCACAACAATTCTAGGAAACTTTGTTTTTTCAACAATTTTAGTGCTGATACCCATTTTGTGTAAGTAACTGCCTGCAACACTTCCAGATGGGCCTGCTCCGATTATTAGAACATCTACATTTTCGATTGACATTGTTTGCTATTTATTATGTTAATAGTATTAAATTTGTTGCTGTCTTATACAGAGAGGGTATAAGCATAAATTTGAATACAAATATAACTAATATACCAAGTTAATGAACACGTTGAATGGCTTCTTATCTTTAGAAAATTTCATACAATATCTAAAGGCAGAACACGAATTAGTCTTAGCTCCAGCGCTAAAGGAACGAGTAGATACGAGTTTTAATTTTTTAAGTAATTATGCTAAAAATAAAGTAATATATGGCGTAAATACTGGATTTGGACCGATGGCTCAATATCGAATTAAAGATGAAGAATGTGTTGCATTACAATATAATTTAATTCGCAGTCACGCTTCAGGACTTGGAAATCCCCTGAGTATAGCACAAGTTCGCGCTGCCATTTTAGCGCGTTTAAATTCGCTTTCTTTGGGGTATTCTGGGATTAATTTGGAGGTTATTGAGTTAATGCAAACCCTATTGAACAAACAAATAACCCCGCTTATTTTCGCACATGGAGGTGTTGGTGCAAGTGGTGATCTAGTTCAATTGGCACATTTGGCTTTGGTATTAATAGGTGAAGGTGAGGTTTTCTATCAAGGGGAACGCAGAAGCACAAAAGAGGTGTTTGAACTCGAAAACATTACGCCAATGCGCATTAGTATTCGAGAAGGTATTTCTTTGATGAATGGTACGTCTGTGATGACAGGTATTGGTATTCTCAATTGGAATAATGCCTCTAAGTTATTGGATTGGTCTGTAAAAATGGCTTGTGCTATTAATGAGTTGGTGGCTGCTTATGACGATCACTTGTCGGCAGAATTAAACGAAGCTAAACTACACGAAGGACAGCGTCATATTGCCGCTCAAATGCGTCAAAATTTACAAGATAGTCAACGCATCAAAAAAAGAGAAGAACATTTGTATTCGGGTACAAATCAAGAGGATATATTCAAAGATAAAGTACAAGAATACTACTCCATTCGCTGTATTCCTCAGATATTAGGTCCTGTATATGAAACGATACAAGCCGTGGGAAAAGTCTTGGAAAATGAAATGAATTCTGCCAATGACAATCCAGTAATCGATGTAAAGAGTCAACAGGTTTATCATGGAGGGAATTTTCATGGTGATTATATCTCCTTGGAAATGGATAAATTGAAATTGGTTGTTACGCGATTGACCATGTTAGCCGAACGTCAGCTGAATTATTTGCTCAATGCGAAGATTAATGAATTATTACCCCCTTTTGCCAACCTCGGAAAATTGGGATTCAACTTTGGAATGCAAGGAGCGCAATTTACGGCTACTTCAACGACAGCAGAATGTCAAGCCTTAGCAACATCGATGTATATTCACAGTATACCAAACAACAACGACAATCAAGATATTGTCAGTATGGGTACCAATGCAGCAGTATTGTGTGATAAAGTCATTGAAAATAGTTTTGAGGTCTTAACTATTGAAATATTGACTTTGGTTCAGGCTATTGATGCTTTAGCATGTAAGGATCAAGTTTCTGAAACAACAAAAAAATGGTATGCGGATATTCGTCAAATTATTCCTACTTTTTCAGAAGATCAAACCTTGTATCCGTATTTACAACAGATCAAAGACTATTTAAAAGCTTAATTGTAGAATTATTTAATTAAATATACACAAATGAAAACCGCGATAGTAACAGGAGGATCTAGAGGAATAGGTAGAGCGATTTGTTTGCGATTAGCACAAGAAAAAAAATATCATATTTTAATCAATTATCAATCCAATGAAAAAAAGGCGTTAGAAACGCTACGTGAAGTTGAGGAGTTAGGAGCGACAGGAGAGATTCTGCGTTTTGATGTGAGTAAAAATGAGGAAGTAACCGAAGTATTAACGCAATGGGTAGAGAATAACCCTACAGCTGTTGTAGAAGTGGTTGTCAATAATGCGGGGGTTACACGAGATGGATTATTCATGTGGATGTCTTATGAAGATTGGAATACTGTGATGCAAACCAGTATCAACGGATTTTATAATGTAACGCAGTTCTTTATGCAAAAGATGTTGAGAAACCGATATGGACGCATTATTAATATGGTATCTGTATCAGGAATGAAGGGAACAGCAGGACAGACGAATTATTCTGCTGCTAAGGCTGCGATTGTTGGAGCTACAAAAGCATTGGCACAAGAAGTAGCGAAGCGAAATATTACGGTAAATGCCGTTGCGCCAGGATTTATTGAAACCGATATGACCGCTAATTTAGATGCGACAGCCTTGGTGAAATTAATACCAGCTAATCGATTTGGAAAGACAGAAGAAGTAGCGGATTTAGTTGGCTTTTTAGCCTCTGATAAAGCAAGCTATATTACAGGGGAAGTAATTAATATCAATGGTGGAATTTATTCATAACTGCGTTTGATGGAAAGAAGAGTTGTTATTACAGGAATGGGGATTTACTCTTGTTTAGGATTAAATCTGGACGAGGTAAAAACATCGTTATATGAAGGAAAATCAGGAATTATTTACGATGAACAACGTCATGAAATGGGATTCCGTTCTGCTTATACGGGGATGGTTCCCCGACCTGATTTGAAAGCTGATTTGAATCGAAGACAGCGACTTTCTATAGGAGAGGAAACAGAATACGCTTATGTAGCAACAATGGAAGCCTTAAAAAATGCACAAATCAGTTTAGACTTCTTAGAACAACGCGAAGTGGGTATTCTATATGGTAACGATAGTGTATCCAAAGCTGTGATTGAGGCAACTGATATTTTTAGAGAAAAAAAGGACACGGCTTTAATTGGTTCGGGTGCTATTTTTAAATCGATGAATTCGACGGTAACCATGAATTTATCTACCATTTTTAAATTGAGGGGAATTAATATGACCATTAGTGCTGCTTGTGCTAGTGGATCTCATGCTGTCGGACTTGGTTTTGCGCTGATTAAAGGAGGAATGCAAGATATTGTGATTTGCGGTGGTGCTCAAGAAATTAATCCTTTTGCCATGGCTAGTTTTGATGGATTGGGTGTATTTGCACAAGAAGGAGTTGACCCAAGTGAAGCTTCTCGTCCCTTTGATGTTAATCGCAATGGTTTAGTACCTAGCGGTGGTGGGGCAACGTTGATTTTAGAAAGTTATGAATCAGCAATGGAGCGTGGAGCACCTATTATCGCTGAAGTAATTGGCTACGGTTTTTCATCCAATGGTGGACATATTTCGACACCAAATGTAGACGGTCCTGCTACAGCAATGCGCAGAGCAATCGAAAATGCAGGTATTGCAGTGGATGAAATAGGTTATATTAATGCACATGCAACGTCTACTCCACTGGGAGATGCAAATGAAGCCAAAGCAATCTATGAGGTATTCAACGCGAGTATGCCTTATGTTACCTCAACTAAATCACTAACAGGGCATGAATGTTGGATGGCAGGAGCTAGTGAGGTTGTTTATTCTACTCTGATGATGAATAACAATTTTGTTGGCGCAAATAAGAACTTCACAATTGGAGATGAAGACTCGAACCGACTTAACATTGTTAAAAAAACGTTGGATAAAAAATTTGACATATATTTGTCCAATTCTTTTGGATTTGGTGGTACAAATTCCGCCCTTATAGTTAAAAAAATATAGTTGATACATGGATAGTAAAGAGATTTTTGAGAAAATTAATCAAATTTTAGTAGAAGAATTTGAAGTAGATCAAGAGGTCATTGAAGCAGAAAATAATTTAAGAGAAAGCTTAAATTTAGATAGTTTAGATTACGTTGATCTCGTGGTATTAATTGAATCAAATTTTGGTGTTAAATTAGTAGAAGCTGATTTTACAGCTATTGTTACTTTTCAAGATTTTTATGATTTAATTGAACGCAAGATTACGCAAAAGTAAGATGATCAATGGCGCAATGGCAAGGAAAATCGAAAGGTAATTTACTAGGGTATAAAATTTTCGTTTTATGTATAAAAAAGCTCGGTATCAGAATGGCTTATAGCGTTCTGATATTTGTAGCTTTTTATTATTTTATCACGGCATGGAAATCCAATAAAGTTCTTTACTATTACTTTCACAATAGACATCAATTTAGCGTAGTAAAATCGCTGTGTATGATGTATGCCAACTATTTTAGATTTGGGCAAGTACTCATTGATAAAACGGCTATTTCAATTGGTTTGAGAAATCGCTTTACTTATGATTTTGACGGAATCGAAATTCTAAAAGAATTGCTAGCAGAGAAAAAAGGAGCTATTTTGATTAGTGCGCATGTAGGCAATTTTGAAGTAGCAGAATACTTCTTTGCAGATATTGATTTTGACTGTCAGATTAACCTAGTGACCACAGATCGGGAGCACAGTTTTATCAAAGCGTATTTTGATCAAATATCCATTAAAACAAAGCTGAATTTTATTGTTGTAAAAGACGATATGTCTCATATTTTTGAGATTAATACTTGTTTGTCCAACAATGAAATTATTTGTTTTACCGGGGATCGATTCTTCCCTGGTAGTAAAACCCTACAAGAAGAATTTTTAGGAGAATCAGCCGTATTTCCTGCTGGTCCCTTCAGTATAGCTTCGCGCATGAAAGTACCTGTTGCTTATGTATATGTAATGAAAGAGCGCAATTTACACTATCATTTATATACGCGACGTGCAGAAGTAAAACATCGCGATGCCCAACATTTACTTCAATCTTATTGTACTAGCGTAGAACAAATCGTAAAAAAATACCCCTTACAATGGTTTAATTATTATGATTTTTGGGAAAAACCAACCCCTACTAAATAAAAAGAAGATGAAGCGTGTATTAGTTATTTACTATAGTCAATCAGGACAATTAAAACGGGTATTAGATCAATTGGTCGATTCATTAACAAAAGATGAAGCAATTGAAGTAAATTGGTATGAAATAGAAATGGAAAAACCCTATGCTTTTCCTTGGAATAAAATGGACTTTTTCGATGTCTTTCCAGAATCATTCCGACAAATTGAACAACCAATACTACCGCCTTCTGAGGCTATTTTAGACACGAAATACGATTTAGTTATACTTGGCTATCAAGTTTGGTATTTAACGCCTTCTATCCCTATTAATTCCTTTTTAAAAAGCAGTTATGCAAAAAAAATACTAGCCGATACCCCGATTATAACGGTTAGTGGGAGTAGAAATATGTGGATTATGGCACAAGAAAAAATAAAAAAACAAATCCAAAGCATAACTGGTATATTAGTTGGTAATATTGCACTTGTGGATAGAAATATTAATTTAGTCAGTGTTATTACCATTGTCGATTGGATGTTCTCTGGAAAACAGCGAAAGGTTTACGGCCTACTGCCCAAACCTGGGATTTCAACAACAGAGATTGTGGCTAGTAAGCGATTTGGAGATACAATAAAAAAATATTTATATAGTACTAATTATCAAGGATTACAAAATGAGCTCGTGCAACAAAATGCCGTAGAGGTACGCCATTTTTTGGTTTCAATGGATCGAAAAGCCAATCGTCTTTTTGGCATTTGGTCGGCATTGATTTTGAAAAGTAGCCCCAAGCGACGACCTTTTTTGTTGAAGTGTTTCAATGTCTATTTGTTTATAGCAATTTGGCTTATTTCGCCAATCGTACATTTGATTCACCTCCTTTTGTATCCATTCAAATACAAGAAAATTCAACGAGATAAAGTGTATTTTCAAGGAATAAAGTAAAGCTATGGAAAGAGTTTTTATAACAAGAGCCGCAAAGTGTTTACCGAATACCCCTATTTCCAATGATGAAATGGAAGAAGTATTGGGCAAAATAGATCAACAAGCCTCTAAAGCACGTCGAATTGTGTTGAGAAACAACGGAATTCAGACGCGCTATTACGCGATGACCAAACAAGGAAAAGTAACACATACCAATGCGCAACTAACTTTTGAAGCTATTCAAGGGTTATGCGATTCGCAGTTTGCATTAGCTCAAATCGAAGTACTCTCTTGTGGAACTTCAACACCAGATAGCTTATTGCCTTCACATGCCGCTATGGTACACGGACTAATGCAAACAAAATCACTAGAGCTCAATTCCTCTTCAGGGGTGTGTTGTTCGGGAATGAATGCGTTAAAATTTGGTTTTTTATCCATCAAAGCAGGGACGGCAGCCAATGCAGTTTGCACGGGTTCAGAACGAGTATCTACCTGGATGAAATCGGAGAAATTTGAAGGTGAAGTAGCAAATTTAAAAGCATTGGAACAAACGCCAATCATCGCCTTTAAAAAGGATTTTCTCCGTTGGATGCTTTCTGATGGCTGTGGTGCTTTTTTGTTAGAAAACCAACCCAGAGGTGAAAGATCAGTCGAAATTTTATGGATGGATTACTATTCGTACGCTTTTGAACTAGAAGCATGTATGTATGCAGGCGGAGATAAATTACCAGACGGGAATATCAAGCCGTGGAGCGACTATAACGCACAGGAATGGCTGACAGAATCGGTATTCTCCTTGAAACAAGATGTAAAAATATTGAATGAAAATATCTTAGATAAAGGGGTTCAAAGTATGAAAGCCGCCTTGGAGAAAAATAAAATCACAGTAGCGGATATTGATTATTTTTTACCTCATGTATCGTCCCATTACTTTGTAGAGGGATTATATACCAAATTTGCAGAAGCGGGAATGGAAATTCCCAAAGACAAATGGTTTATGAATCTAAAACACGTTGGTAATGTGGGGTCTGATTCTATCTATTTGATGTTCGAAGAGTTGATGAACTCAGTTCAATTAAAA
>JASLHL010000019.1 GCA_030152225.1 Flavobacterium sp.
CAGGTATTGCACTAGGAGTTGCAGGTTGTAGCAGTGATGATGGAAGTGATCCTAAACCTGTATTGAAGAGCGAAGTTTACGATATTACAGTAGAAATTACTGATGAGGTAGGTCTTGATCACATTACAGTATATAAATCAAGCAGTACAAAAGTTACAACGGATGTAATGTTTAAAGATGATGGTATTCCAGTAGCTGTAGATCCAAATGCCCCACTTCCTCCAAAGATATTGAAATGGGAGAAAAGTTATTCCAAAACAAGTGAAGAACTAATCAGTATTATTGTGGAGGGGGAAGGAGCTTCTACCTTAGATGAGGTGAATGTTACAGTGAAGAAAGATGAGGAAATTGTCGTTCACAAAAGAGCAAGTGGTAAAACGCTTTTATTGGAATTTGGTTTCTAATACATATAATATTAATAAAAAAAACAGCCTAATAGGCTGTTTTTTTTATTAATATTAACTATTTTTTTGTCATTGCTTGTTTATTAAATTAAATTATATATTTTTGTTATCATAATTTAATATAATTCATCATGCTTAAAAGATTAAAATTTATTTTAGTATGTGCTATTGTTGCAGCGTCAACTACAGCATGTAGTTCAGATGATAGCTCTAGTTCAGGTTCATCTAGTGGAGAGTATACTGTATCAGTGACGGTAACTCAGGGAGCTACGATCGAACAAGTAATGGCTGTTATTTCTGAGGGAACAGACATTGATACAGACGTACAAACTGGTTTAGAAACAACTAAATGGTCTAAAGTCTATAAGAAAACAAGTAAACAACGCATCGATTTTACAGCCCAAGGTTTTGGTGTTGATGAAACTTCAAAGTTAAATGTTAAAGTAACGAAAGATAATAAAGTGGTAAAAGAAGGTTCTGGTAGTGGAACTTTATTGTCAGCAACTGTTACGTTTTAATACAAAAAAAGGAGATCCAGCGGATCTCTTTTTTAATGAAACTGTTGTCGTATTTTGTCGATAATCGTTTGCGCTAGTTTTTCTTTACTTTCTATGGTCCACCCAGCAATATGGGGAGATAGTAGAACTTGTTTACTTTGAATTAAGTACTGTAGAGGTTGAGGTAGATTCTCTTCGGCAAACATGTTTTCGAAAGAAGATTTTTCATATTCTAAAACATCTAGGGCTGCCCCTCGTACTTTTCCACTTTCTAAGGCATGAACCAAATCAGCGGTGTTCACTGCTTTGCCGCGAGCAGTATTGATCAACCAAAAGGGTTTTTCCATTTGTTGAATAAAAGCTGCATTAATGAAGTGAATTGTTTCAGGTGTTTGGGGCACATGCAAGCTTAGAATATCTGCTCGTTCTTGCAATGTCGCTAAAGACACTTGCTTGGCGTATTGGTTTTCCAAATGATCCTTGATATCATAAAAGATAACCTCGCAATCAAAGCCTTGTAATCGTTTTGCAAAGGCATTTCCCATGTGACCATAGCCAATAATACCCACCGTTTTACCTTCGATTTCAATGCCTCTATTTCCCTCTCGAATCCACACTCCTTGTCGAACTTCTTGATCGACTAGATTCAATTTGTTAAACAGCGTAAGTAACATCCCTAAAGCGTGTTCTCCCACTGCAGTTTGATTTCCCTCAGGGGCAGCAACAAGAACAATACCTTTTGTGGCAGCAAAGTCACAATCAATATTTTCTAATCCCGCTCCAACACGACCAATAAACTTTAATCGTGTTGCCTTTTCCAAGAAAGAAGCGTCAATTTTAAATCGACTACGCAGGATAATTCCTTCGTATTCATGTATGCTGTCTTCTATTGTTTCCTTGCTAGAAGTGTAATCCTCTACATTAGTATATCCCATTTCTGCTAATTGTTCAAGCATTAAAGGGTGATTGCTATCGAGATGTAATACTTTTTTTGTTGCCATAACCGAAAATTTAAAAGCCTAGAATCACTTTTGCAATGGAAAAGTAAATTAAAATACCAAAAATATCGTTGCTTGTTGTGATAAATGGCCCTGTTGCTAAAGCGGGATCTACGCCATATTTATTTAAAAGAATTGGTACAAACGTACCAATTAAGCTGGCGATGATAATTACACTAATGAGCGCAATAGAGACGGTAATTCCAATGATGTAATCTACACCTAATAGTACGTGGCTTCCAATCATTAAAAGAATGGCGAGTAAGAATCCATTTAACAAGCTTAGCGAGACTTCTTTTCCCAAGCGCTTCCAAATAGAACCTGAAATGGTATTGTTTGCCAGCCCTTGCACGATAATAGCGGAGGATTGAACGCCTACATTGCCCGCCATAGCAGCAATCAATGGAGTAAAGAAGAAAAGAACGCCGAATTTTTCCATGGCGTCTTCAAAGCTTCTTGAAACGTTTACGGCTACAAAACCTCCAATCATAGCGAGTATCAACCACGGTAAGCGCGCTTTGGTTAAGGTTAGAATGCTGTCATTGGTATCAACATCTTGCGAAATACCTGCTGCCAATTGATAATCTTTATCTGCTTCTTCTTTGATGACATCGACAATATCGTCAATGGTAATGCGTCCAACGAGTCTTCCCATCTCATCAACCACTGGAATAGCTTCTAAGTCGTATTTTTGCA
>JASLHL010000022.1 GCA_030152225.1 Flavobacterium sp.
AAATATGTAAAAAGCTATAAGTTTAAATTTTTAACTGGAGAAACACCAAAAGAAATTAAAATACTGGAAAATAAAATATATCTATTAACGAATAAGACTTTATACCTATATGAGAAAAATTAGTTTTAATTCTATTAGGTATGGATTGGTTATTTTATATTTTTATACTTTAATTCATAAGCTTATGGATTTAGGTTTTCTTGAAGAAAATTTAAGAAAATCTTCTTTATTAACGGATTATGCTCCAATTGTTAAATATATACTTCCTGCCATTGAAATTATAGTGATTATTTTACTCGTAGTTAATAAGTTAGCTTTGAAGGGATTATATTTCTCATTATTATTACTTTTGTCATTTACTTTTTATCTAATCGCTCTCAATAATTTTTCATTCTTTGAGGGGTGTTCATGTGGTGGTATTTTTAATGAAATGGATTATCAAACACATGTCTTTGTAAATATTGCATTTATAGTGTTAAACTTAATTTCTATAATTATATATAACCCGAAAGATTTGGTATGATAAAAAAGTTATTAATTATTTTGATTCTTTTTAATCAAATAAACTGTTTGGCATCTAATCATTCTTTATTATTTCCTAAGCTGATAGCGCAAGATAGACTTTCATTACTAATGCCTCAAGATTCATTAGTAATGAAAGAAATAGTAATTACGAAACAAAACCTTAAAATAGATAAAGGAGAAGTAATTTTTGATGTATGGAACTCAACATTTAAAGAAGGTTTTCAATCAATTGATATATTAAAAAGAATGCCTTTTGTGATTATCTCTGATCAAGACATATTAATTAAAAATCGGGATAATATTGTTGTTTATGTTAACAATGTTAAAATAAATTTAGAAGGAAAGGATTTAATAGAATACCTTAATAATGTCCCTACTGATAAGATTAAAAGAATTTCCATTAGTGGAAATAATTCATCTAAATTTGAGTCTAAAGTTGGAGGTGTAATTTATATAACGTTAAAACATGCTAAGAATGAAATGGGGTATTCTTTAAACTCTTCTTTGATACAAAGACAGTATACTAATTATTCTAATGGTTTTGTAGCTAATTATAATCAAGACAATCTTTCTTTACAGTATAGTACAACTCTATTTAATAATAGTACTATTTCAGATGTAAAATCTGAATTCAAAGGAAAAGAATCACAATCGCATAATACATTTTCTAAAATTAACAGGAATAAACTCTCTCAAAATCTAAATATAGATTATCAAATTAATAAAAACATAAATATAGGTGTTAATTACAATTTAATATTCAATAAGCCAACTACAAATAGTGATAATCGATTAAAAATCAAAAACTTAAAAAGTTGTGAAGATTATTATAAGAGAGAAAATATAAAAAACAATATTCTAGTTTTTTATTCAACTTATAAAATTGATAGCTTAGGTAGTAATCTGTCTGTTAATACAACTTATTTAAATCAACGTTTAGTCGATAATAATGAATTGTTTGGTTTGAATAATTTTGATTATCAATCTTCTACACAAATAAAAAATTATGATATAAAATTAGATTTATTCGTAAAAAGGGAAAAAATATTTTATGAATTAGGGACTAAGATTAATTCAACAAGAAATACTTACATTTTAGAAGACACATTTAATTTTAAAGAAAATATTTATAGTTTTTACGCTTCCACTGGATTTAAAATTATAGTTCCTATAGATGTAAAAATCGGTGTACGATATGAAAATTATAATTATAAAAGCTATCTGATTCCTAACCTATTGATTTCTTATACAAATAATCAACATGTTTTGAGTTTTTCTTATAATAAAAGAGTTATAAGACCTTATTTTATCTATCTTAATCCTTATAAACAATTTACATCTAGTGAATCATTTGTTCAAGGATCAACTAGCTTAAGTCCTTCAATATATCACGATTTGAATATGACTTATTCATTGAATAATAAGTTTTTCTTTAATTTATATTATTCTGATATGAGAAAGTTAATATCAGCAACTAGTAAATTAAATGATCAAATAATAGAAAAGAAATATGTTAATGATTCTGACTTAAGAGTTGCTGGTGTAACAGTAAATGTTTTGCTATCTCCACTTCCTTGGTTAAGTTCACAACTATTATTTGATGTACTTTATTCTAGTTCGACTTTGTATGATAAAAAAACTACTTCTAAAAATGGATTTGCGTTTAATCTTTATTTAAATACAGATTTAAAAATAACTAAAAATATTCTTATTTCAACCTCTTTTTCCTACATCCCATCAAGTGCTTCTTTAAATGTTATTTATAAATCAGAATCGTCTTTTTCACTTGCAATGAAGGGGACATTGATTAAAAATAAATTAACTTACAGAATCTTCGTAAATGATGTTTTTAGGCAAGAACGAAAAGACCAAAAAATATATTTTCACGATTATGTAAATATTGTGCATAGTTATAATGACAGTAGAAGTATAGGTTTTTCTTTTAATTATAAATTTGGAAGTAAGGTAAAAAGTAAGCATTCTAATCTTTCTATAGAACGTGTTGAAATATGATAGTTTTTTTATCTGTAACGCCCAAACTCGCTCCTAAATGTCCTTCTTTGGTTGCTACAATATCAATGATAAATCGTCGGATTTCAACGGCTAACTCTTGAAGTTGACCTAAACTCAGTTGTCTTAAGTCGGAAGGATTTGTGATTTGTTCTAGTAACATAAGCCCTACTACTCTTCTTTGGTGAAGAACAAAATTACAACTTTGTTTTTACTCAAACACTAATCACGCTAAATAATACCACGTTTACAAACAGAATTTCACATTCATAAAAATGAAATACTGTGGTAAAAAAAAACAGTCAATTGTAACATAGTCTCATACGAATTCTTCCCTACTTGTAGTGATTTTTTTACGATATAAAATAAGTAGAACTGTTTTTCACTTAACTTTGCTTAAATTTAAAAGTGAGTTATGGATATTTTCACAGATGAATACTTTATGCGAATCGCCCTCAGCGAGGCGCAAATGGCCTTTGAAAAGGGGGAGATTCCCGTTGGCGCTATTGTAGTTTCCAACGATAAAATCATTGCCAAATGCCATAATCTCACGGAATTACTACACGATGTCACTGCTCACGCGGAATTGCAAGCGGTTTCTTCCGCGGCCAATTATTTAGACGCTAAATACCTGAAATCATGCACTTTATTCGTAACTTTAGAACCCTGTCAAATGTGTGCGGGGGCCTTGTATTGGAGTCAGATTTCAAGGGTGGTATGGGGAGCAAGTGACAAAAAAAGAGGTTTTCAAACCATGGGGGGACAACTCCATCCGAAGACCACCATTACCCAAGGCGTTTTGGCAGAGGAATGTGCCACACTGATGCGTTCGTTTTTTGAAAAAAGAAGATAAATAAAAAGCTATGAAGAAAAAAATTGTACTAACAGTAGTGTGTGTGCTGCTCGCCTTCTTACAGGCTTGTAAAAAGGAGGACACCCAAGATTTTCCGCTATCAGATCCCAAGGATTTTAGCGAATACATCACGGCCTTTACCACAGGGATGATTTCGTCCAAATCTCCCATTGACATTGCCCTAACGAAGAATTGGGGTGAATGGCAAGATCAACAAGAGGTCGATGCTAAATTATTTACCATTTCACCTGCAGTAAAGGGAAAATTACATTATTTAGCCAATCAAACCTTGCGTTTTGAACCTACAGAACGCTTAAAACAGGATCAAAAGTACTATATTACCTTCCACTTGGGTAAACTAACTGCTGTGGAAGAAGCGCAGCAAACGTTTTCTTTTTTAGTACATACCGTACCTCAACAGTTTACAACGGAATTTACCGATTTACAATCAGCAGATAAAGACAGCTACATTCTGCATGGTATGGTTAAATCCAGCGATTGGACGAGTACAGAAACGATTAAAAAAATCACTACAGCACAACAGGAAAAACAAGGAGTTGACTTGTCTTTTCAGACAGCTGCTGGCCAAGAAGCAAAGGAATTCCCCTTTACTATTCGCGGGATTAAACGCCAAAAGGAATCTTCAGAATTGACCTTAACTGTTGATGCGAAATCGCTTCAACTCGATCAAAAAACAACGCAAACGTTTGATATTCCTGCTAAAGATGTTTTTGCTGTTCATCAGGTATTAACTACACTTGGTGATAATCATGCTTTTGCAATTAACTTCTCAAATCCTATTAAAAAGAATCAAAGCCTAGAAGGATTGATTCGCTTACAGGGATTTGAAAGCTTGCCTTTGACCTTTTTAATCGAAGGAAACTTGATTAAAGTGTATAGCGAAAAAGCATTACCAGAAGAAGTAACCCTATTGGTTCAAGAGGGAATCACAGATACCTATGGCAACCGATTGAGTTCAATTCACACCGAAACCATTAGCTTTGCTATTCCGAAACCCGAAGTACAATTGCTTCAGAATGGAACTATTTTACCTTCTTCGGAAAATTTAAAAATCAACTTCAAAGCCACCTCGTTACGAGCGGTAGATGTCAAAGTATATAAAGTTTATCAAAATAACATCCTACAGTTTTTACAATCCAATAACTTAGATGGTTCTTATTCGCTTTATACCGTTGCAGCACCGATTGCAAAAACAACGATTGAACTGACCAATCCTGATCCTAAAGCGCTATTGCGTTGGAATGCCTATGCGTTGGATTTATCGACCTTGATCAAACCAGATCCAGGGGCTATTTATCACGTAAAATTCTCATTTAAAAAAGCATATGCCCTAACCTGTACACAAGAGGCTGAGGAGGAAATTGACTATGAAGCAGAAGAGGATTTAGAGCCTGAGGACGATGAATATGAATACTACTACCGCTACTATCCGTGGGAAGAACGCGAAGATCCATGTTCTGACGCTTACTATTACTATACGCAAATGCCAAGCGCTAACGTGCTTGCCAGTGATTTAGGAATCATTGTAAAAGGCGGAAACGACAATGTCTACACAGCAATCGTAACGAATATTTTAACAACCGCACCAGTCAATGGAGCAACGGTTGAATTTTATAGCTATCAACAACAGCTGCTTACTTCAGCCAAAACAGATGGCGATGGAATTGCAAAAGTAAACCTTGGTAAAAACAAGGCGTATTTTGCCATTGCTAAACAAGATAACAATACAACGTACATCAAAATAGATCAAGCCAATGCACTTTCTGTAAGTAATTACGATGTCGACGGAACAACTCTACAAAAGGGGATGAACGGTTATGTTTATACTGAACGCGGTGTTTGGCGTCCTGGTGATGATATTCACATTGGGTTTATCCTAGATGATATCGCCAATCCTTTACCAGACAATCACCCAATTAAATTGACCTTATCTGATCCTTTTGGAAAAGTAACGGAACAAATCGTACAAAAGAAAAATGCGGCCAATCACTATGCATTTAAAATAAAAACAGATGCGGAAGCCCCAACAGGAAACTGGGAGGCAATCATCCAAGTGGGAGGAGCTAAATTTTACAAGCGCATTAAGGTAGAAACGATTAAGCCCAATCGCTTAAAAATAAAAAATAATGCGGAAGGTAAAATAATTACATCCGATTACTACAACAAACAAATCGACTATACCGTAGAATGGTTACAAGGAAGTACAGCGAAGAACTTGAAAGCCGATGTACAGATTAAATTACTACCTGAACAAACAACTTTCAAAGCATATCCAAACTATCGTTTCAACAACAGTTTGTCTTCTTATGCAACTGAAGACATCAATGTATATTCAGGTAGAACAAGTGAAAACGGTACCTTCTCCTTTTCGCTTAACTTGAAAAATACCGTAGAAAATTCAGCCATGTTAAAAGCGATTTTAACGACCAAGGTATATGAGAATGGCGGAGATGTTTCGACAGATGTTTCCACTCTTACCTACTCTCCTTATGCAAGTTATGTAGGAATAAAAGCACCTGAAGCTAATAAATATGGCTATTACGAAACTGATCAACCTTTGAATTTTTCTATTGTAACGGTAGACAGTGATGGTAAAGGATTGGGGCAAAATATCCAAGTCGATGTATACCGTAAAAAAGGGTACTGGTGGTGGAGTTCGAACGAGTATGGCGTTTCCAATTACAACGCTTCAGACTATTACAGCCTCTACAGTTCGGATCAACTAACGACCTCATCTAAGGGATCAACTAAATTCGAATTAAAAATCCCTGAACAAGATTGGGGCAACTACGAAGTAGTGATTACCAACCTAAACAGCGGTCATATCGCTTCTCAACAAGTGTATGTGGATTGGCCGTATTGGTCTGCAAAAACCAAACACAGAGAAGGAAAAGATGCGATTGCCTTATCGATTGCTACGGATAAAAAAGAATATACCGTGGATGAAAAAATAAAACTATCCTTCCCATCAAGTGAAGGTGGAAGAGCCTTGGTTTCTGTAGAAAGTGGCAGTAGTGTTCTATCTACGCATTGGGTACAAACCAAACAAGGGGAAACGACATTTGAATTACCTGCAACGGCAGCTATGGCTCCGAATGCTTATATTAACATTACCTTGATTCAACCCCACGCCTATACGATTAATAACGCGCCAATCCGCCTCTATGGTATTGCACCAATCAGCGTGTACAACAAGAAAACAAAATTAGAGCCTGAGATCATCATGCCAGATAAATTGCGTCCAGAAGAGAAATTCACCTTAAAAGTTAAGGAGAAAAATGGAAACAAGATGACGTATACCGTTGCCATTGTTGAGGATGGATTACTGGATCTTACGCGCTTTAAAACACCTGCACCATGGCAAAATTTCTATAGTAAGTCAGCACTTGGTGTTCGTACCTGGGATGTTTTTGATTACATCATTGGAGCCTATGGAGGAACCATCAATCAAGTATTCAGTATTGGTGGGGATGAAGATTTAGGCGCTGGACAAGTGAAAAAAGCCAATCGCTTTAAACCTGTTGTTATTTTCTCAGGTCCATATACCTTAGAAAAAGGCAAAATAGCTTCACACGAAATCAAAATGCCGAAATACATCGGATCTGTACGCACGATAATTGTCTCTTCTAACACGGAAAACAGAGCCTATGGTCATGCTGATAAAACGGTAAAAGTAAACAACCCATTAATGATCTTAGGATCTTTACCGAGACGAGCAGTTCCTGGCGAGAAAATCACGTTACCAGTAACGGTTTTCGCCATGGAAAACCACGTGAAAAATGTACAAGTATCGGTTAAAACAGATGAAAAATTTAAAATTAGCGGTTCTTCTACCCAACAAGTAACGTTTAGCGAACCCGATGATAAAATTGCGTATTTTGAACTAGAAGTAGCCAATAAAACAGGAATTTCCAAAATTGAAATTGAGGCCACTTCTGGCAAAGAAAAAGCGACGTATAGCATTGAGTTGGATGTACTCAATCCAAACCCAGTGACAACGCGTACACAAATTGTAAGCATTGATCCACAAGGACAAGAAGATTTAAATTGGATTCCGTTTGGAATTACAGGAAGTAACAAGGCTACTTTAGAGCTTTCTACCTTCCCGAACATTAATTTAACCTCTCGTTTAAATTACTTAATTACCTTCCCTCATGGGTGTACGGAGCAAATTACCTCGGGTGTATTTCCTCAGCTGTACTTAGGGGATTTAATTACGCTGGATGACAGCAAAAAACAAAGTATCCAACGCAATGTCAATGAAGGTATTCAGCGCTTGGCACAACGCCAATTCTCAGATGGAGGATTTGCCTATTGGCCAGGAAATAGCTATGCAGATGACTGGGCTACTTCCTATGTAGGACATTTCTATATTGAAGCAGAGAAAAAGGGCTATGTATTACCAGTAAACAGCAAAGCCAACTGGATCGCCTACCAACAAAAAATGGCGCGTCAATGGAAGTACGACAAACGCTATAGCTCTGATTTTGCTCAGGCGTATCGCTTGTACACCTTGGCACTTGCAGGACAAGCTGATGTTGCTTCGATGAACCGTTTAAGAGAAACACAGGGGATCTCTACCAATACGAAATTCCGTCTCGCAGCCGCTTATGCGCTAGCAGGACAAAAAGATGCCGCTCAGAAATTAATCGCTAACCTTTCGTTAGATGAGATTTCAGGCTATTCCTACTATGGTTCCTACGAACGCAATTTAGCTATGGTGTTAGAAACGATGATGAACAGTGGAGCGAACAAAGTGAAAACACATGAATATGCCCTTGAACTAGCGAATAAATTGGGATCATCTCAATGGATGAGCACACAGACAACGGCCTATGCCTTAAATGCAATTGCCAGCTATGTCAACATACACAAACCAGGAGATGGAATCAATGCGCTCTATACCTATAACGGGCAAGCAGCTACGGTTAATACAACCAAAGCCATGGTTAGTACAGAGTTAAAGAGCATCAAGTCGAACAATACTTTAGTCGTTCAAAACAAGAGTAATGCCGCACTTTATGCACGTTTGACCTCCAGTGGTATTTTACCCGTCGGTGAAGAACAGGCAGATCAAAGTAATTTGATGATCAAAACAAACTATCGCTCAACCAATGGAGCTGCCGTAAACCCAAGTAGCTTGCAACAGGGAACTGAATTTGTTTGTGACATTACCATTTCAAATACAAGTAACCGCAGCATTGAAAATGTAGCATTAACCCATATTGTACCTTCTGGTTGGGAAATTGTCAACTTGCGTTATACCGACGCAGGTGGTGCACAAAATCAAGTAGACTATACTGACATTCGCGATGATCGTACCATGTTCTACTTTACGCTACAAGCCAATACAACCAAAACCCTACGCGTGACGCTTAATGCTTCCTACTTAGGAAACTATTACTTACCAGGTGTACAAGCCAATGCGATGTATGACAACGCTTATCGTTGCCGCACCATTGGACAATGGGTAGAAGTAATTAAATAACAACATATTAAATCAATACAAAATACAGGGGTAGCTATATCCCTGTATTGTTTTATATGAAATTCAGACCTAATGTAAAATGGCGTACATGGAGCACGAAAAAGAAAGTAGGCTCCATCTTAATAGGAATCACCTTGATTGCCTATTACTTTTGTTTGCCTCAAACTTTATTTGACAAACCCTATTCCACTGTGATTGAAAGCAAGGATCACCAGTTACTCGCGGCTCAAATCGCAAGTGATGGTCAATGGAGATTTCCTGCCATGGAACAAGTTCCTGAAAAATTTGAAACCTGTATCATTGCCTATGAAGATGAATATTTCAGCTACCATTGGGGATTTAATCCTGTTTCCATTGTCAAAGCCTTCACCTCTAATTTATCAGCAAAAAAGGTAAAAAGAGGGGGAAGTACCTTAACTCAACAAACCATTCGATTAGCGAGAGATGGAAAAAAACGCACCTACTTTGAAAAAATTATAGAACTGATTCAAGCCACGCGATTGGAATTCAAGTACAGTAAAAAATCAATCCTAAATCTATATGCCTCACATGCACCTTTTGGAGGTAACGTAGTGGGACTCGACGTGGCGGCTTGGCGTTATTTTGGTACATCACCCGAACAACTCTCTTGGGCAGAGTGTGCAACTCTAGCGGTGTTACCCAATGCTCCTCGTTTAATCTATCCGGGAAAAAATCAGGAGATTTTACTCCAAAAACGCAATGCCTTACTAAAAAAATTAAGGGACAAGGGACGTATTGATCAAAGCACGTATGACTTGGCCATTACAGAACCTCTACCTCAAAAACCACATGAGCTCCCTCAATTAGCTCCTCATCTTTTGCAATATGTAGCCAGAACCAACAAAGAGGAGCGCTTGGTAACAACAGTCGATTATGCTGTACAACAACGCGCCAATGCCATTGTTGAGAATTACTATACCCACTACAAACAAGCCGAGGTTTACAATATAGCGGCACTAATTGTCGACGTAGAAAATAGAGATGTTATTGCGTATATAGGAAACTCTCCTACGACAACCGCGCATCAAAAAGATGTAGATATCATCCAAGCTGCACGAAGTACAGGAAGTATTTTGAAACCTTTTTTATACGCTGCCATGCTCGATGATGCCGCTTTACTACCCCATCAATTGGTTGCGGATATTCCCATTGTTATTTCAGGGTATAAGCCAACGAATTTTTCCAACAGTTATGAAGGTGCTGTAACAGCAAATGAAGCCTTGTCTCGCTCGTTAAACATCCCTTTTGTCTTGATGTTACAACAATATGGCGTTTATCGCTTTTATGACCACTTACAACAACTCAATCTTAGTTCCATCAACAGATCTCCAGATCACTATGGGTTATCCCTCATTTTAGGAGGAGCGGAAAGCAGTTTATGGCAGCTAACTAGGGCCTATGCAGGCATGGTGGGAACGGTTAATCACTACAACAAGGATCACGACTATCGTACCAAAGAAATACAAGAGCTCAATTGGAAAGCCTCTTTCACCCAATCTTTTGGAGAAACGTCCAAAGAGAAAACAATTTGGGGCGCAGGAGCTATTTACAACACTTTTGAGGCACTTACTAAAGTAAATCGCCCCGAAGGTGATGAGGCATGGCAATACTACGACTCAGCGCTTAAAATTGCTTGGAAAACGGGAACGAGTTTTGGTGGGCGTGATGCTTGGGCTATTGGCGTCAACAAAAAATACGTCGTTAGTGTATGGGTAGGTAACGCGTCAGGCGAAGGACGACCTTCCATTAGTGGCGTCCGCATGGCCGGACCAATTCTCTTTGATTTATTCAAACTTTTACCCAAACAGCAAGATATACCCATTCCCTTCAATGATTTGGAAGAAGTAGCGATTTGTCAAGCATCAGGTTATTTAGCAGGTCCAAATTGTCCACAGACCCAAACGGACCTTGTTCCTTTTCGTGCAAAAAAAACCGTTTTATGTCCCTACCACAAACTCATACATTTGGATGTCTCCTTGCAATATCAAGTGAACAGCCAATGTGAGTCCGTTGATCAGATCCAACCCACACCCTGGTTTATTCTACCGCCAACGATGGCGTATTTCTATCGAAAATCACACAGTGATTATCAAGATTTACCTCCATTTAGGGGAGATTGTGCGCCACAAGATCAGCTCAAAAAAATTGAATTTATCTACCCCAAACACGGGGAACATATTTACCTGACAAAAAACTTCTATTCCGAAGTACAACCTTTTATAGCCAAAGCGAGTGCAAGTAGTGCAAATAAAGCCTTGTTTTGGTATTTAAACGAGCAATACATTGGCACAACCAGTCAATTTCACGAAACAGCCATTCACGGCAAAGAAGGAGTGAACTACCTGACCATTACCGATGAAGAAGGTCATACACAGACCATTGCATTTTATCTAGAAAAACAAAACTAACAAAAAACCCAAAACGGATTTCGTTTTGGGTTTTTCGTTATTCTGATATTTCCTTTCCTTTATCATCAAAGAAATGGTATTCTAAATACGTGTAAGCGTCACGCGGTACAATTTTGATCCATTTTTTGAACTCCATCCACCATTTCATTCGCAAAGAAGGCAATCCTTTCGTCAGATAAGCCGCGATAAATGGGTGTGTATTCAAGATTATTTTGCAAGATGGATCTCTTGCAATAATATTTTCGATGTGTGCTCTAATTTTGTCAATAACTAAAATTGGAGCTTCGATCTCACCATGCTCATTGGGATCCTCTTCTCTAGTCTCGATCGATACCTCTGGTCGAACGCGTTGTCTAGTGATTTGAATGAGTCCAAATTTACTAGGTGGTAAAATTTTGTGTTTGGCTTTGTCATCGCTCATTTCCTCTTTCAAGAAATCATACAGGGTTTTTCTATTCTCTGGGTTACCCATATCAATAAAATCGACCACGATAATTCCCCCCATATCTCTCAATCTCAACTGGCGCGCAATTTCTGCTGCGGCAATTAAGTTTACTTCCAGGGCGGTATCTTCCTGAGATTGTGCCTTATTTGAACGATTTCCGCTATTCACGTCAATGACGTGCAACGCCTCCGTGTGTTCTATGATCAAATAAGCACCTTTGCTCATAGAAACGGTTTTACCAAAAGAGGTCTTTATTTGGCGTTCAATACTGTATTTCTCAAAAATCGGAACTTCTCTCGATTGATAATGCTTTACAATCGACACCTTAGTCGGGGCAATTTCTTGCAGATAGTCCTTTGTTTGGTAATACAGATCCTCATCATCTGTTATGATACCCGTAAAAGTATCATTAAAAACATCTCGAAGAATGGACGAAGCTTTATTGACTTCACCCAGTACTTTAGAGGGATGATGTGCGGTTGTTAACTTTTTGCACATGTTGTTCCACTTGGCCATTAAGTTGCGTAAATCTTTATCGATTTCACTTACTTTCATGCCTTCAGCAACTGTGCGTACGATTACTCCAAAACCTTTGGGCTTGATGGATTGTACTAGTTTTTTTAGTCTATCCTTTTCTTCTTTGGATTCAATTTTTTGCGAAATTGAAATGCGATTCGAAAAAGGTACAAGTACGACGTATCGACCTGCAATGGACAATTCTGAACTAATACGTGGTCCTTTTGTTGAAATAGGCTCTTTTACAATTTGAACCAATAAGGACTGATTGGCGCTTAATACATCAGTAATAGCTCCATCCTTATCTATCTCTTCTTCAAAAACAAAGTTTTCTAAGGCGTAATCTTTTAATTTACCTCCACTTACAAGTTTAGTGAACTTCAATAGCGTTTTTAAGTTCGGACCTAGGTCGTGATAATGCAAAAAAGCATCTTTTTCAAAACCTACGTGTACGAACGCAGCGTTCAATCCGGGAACGGGTTTTCTGATTTTGGCGATAAAAATATCCCCGACTTGAAAACCATTTCCTTCATCAGCTTCACGCTCTCTATGCAGTTCAATTAGTTTTCCATCTTTTAATAAGGCAAAATCTACTGTATCAGAATTCGACCTAATAATTAGCTCTTTATTCACACTGTACATTTTTATCCATACTCATTCATTACACTGTTTTGGTTATTCTGGAGAATCCTTTCAAAACAAAATGAGTTTGTATAGATGGATTAAACATTATTTTAAAAAACAAGCAGATGCCTGTTTATTCCTTCTTCAACTTGATAAGATAGTTATCAATGAACGTATTTTAAACTTTCTTAGAAAAAGAAAAAAGTAGTATTAAACTACTTTTTCTTTTTGTGACGGTTAGCTCTCGCTCTTTTTTTACGCTTATGCGTTGCTACCTTATGTCTTTTTCTTTTTTTACCACTTGGCATAATGTGTGTAATTTAGAGATTAATAAATTATTTTACTTTTACTTCTGTGTTTGATTTTACACCTTCTACAAACACTTTAGCTGGTTTAAATGCAGGAATGTTGTGAGCTGGAATTCTAATTGTTGTGTTTTTAGAAATGTTTCTTCCAGTTTTCTCAGCTCTTGTTTTGATGATAAAACTTCCAAAACCTCTTAAATACACATTTTCACCTGTTTCTAACGACGCTTTTACTTCATCCATAAAAGATTCTACTGTCGCTTGAACGTCACCTTTCTCAAGCCCTAATTTCTCTGAAATTTTAGCTACAATGTCCGCTTTAGTCATTTTAGATATTAATTATATTTGTTGTTGTCCGTTTTTTTTAGAGTGTGCAAATATATTAATTTATAATCCAATAATTCAATCTTAATCGATTAAAATTTAATTATATATCGTTTATTTTTGCC
>JASLHL010000043.1 GCA_030152225.1 Flavobacterium sp.
TCAAAACTAAACTGGGTGAACTTCCCTTCTCCGGCTGCTACTTGTGTTGTCTTGCCCGTTTTTAGGTGTAAGGCATAAACGCCATAGGATTCTTTTTCGCTTGTGGCAGGAGCTTCTTCTTTCGCTTCCGCTTTGACCTCAACTGTCTTTTTATCTAGCTGCTCCTCTTCTTTTTGTTCGTCCTCTTTTTTAGCAGGTGTAGGATTCGCTACTACATAAACCAAATAATTCCCCTTTTCATCAAAATAGTAAGCTGATACATTGGCTATACGCTCTTCCACCGTTGTTTCTAGGTTGCGTACCACGAGTACAAGGGGTTGATTTTTATCGTCTTTTTTTGCTGCTTTTGCCTTTTTTTGCTGGATTGTATCCGTTTCTTTCTCCAAGAGATAAGCCAATGTCGTTCCGCCTTTTTCAGCTACTTTGAACGATTTTACCTGAGGTAGTTTTATCAGCGATTGATTGCTTAGATTAAATATTCCCAGCGAATCTTTAGCCAGTTCACTTTCCTTCTTTTTTTTGTTTTTTACTGCTTTTGTATCCTGATAAAAGGGTTTAATAGCAAAAACTAGGTACTTCGAATCTGCTGTAAAGACAGCATTTTCACCCCGTTCAAATGATCTTTTTTGCTTATTTTTAAGCAACTCTACTCCTAGTTGCTTGTCTCCTTCTTGTGGAGAAATTTGATAAAAAATAGCTGTTCCATCATTGGAAAATTGCTTTTGGGTGATGCTTTCCCAACCATCATACACGCTGTGGTCTAAGGGTTTCTTTTGTCCATATCCAAAAGTTGTTGTTAGTAGAATAAAACTAAAACCTATGGAATATAATCGATTCATTCGGATCATTTTAGGAGGTGAATATTAATTATTATATATTTTGTGACAAGGTACAAGATATTTCTTTATACATACTATAACAAACCTATTAACACCTCCCCGCTAAGGAGAATAGGTCAATTTCAATGATACCTAATAATTTAACGCTTTTTACCGTGGGAGTATCAGATGGACCGAAATGATTACTACAAAAAAAGGATAACCATTCTCGGGTTATCCTGTCTGTATTGTTTGATTTTTTACATTTACTCCTGCAATTCTCGAATAAAAACTTCTACATCGGTATCGAAAGTAGGTTCTTGGATCAAGGTTAGGGCTAAAGTGGTCATTTTTTTAAAGTGTACTTTGGTATAGCTACGTCCAAAACTCATCTTACAGAAGTCACCAACAATGCCAAATACACCATTAATTTCCGCTTCCGTCACTTCTTTCTTATCTGCATAACGTCCTCTCAGTACAGCTGCACCAACAAAAGCGCCAATTTTCACCACCAAATCTGTATTTAAGACTCCTTTTTTATCTGCTAAATACAATAATTCATCGAGGTTGTGATGAATCAATGTCTTTATATCCATAATCTTCATTCTTAGTTAAAGTACAAAGTTATAAAACAATTGACGAAATTCCTTGAAATAAAAAAAGCTTCTATTAAAAATAGAAGCTTTATCTCTTTTTGATTCGGATTACATCTTTTTAAAGTACAAGTAAACCTTCTCATCTTTTAATCTTTGGTAATCAGACAAACGATCTTCCACGCGAAGATACCCTGCTTGGAAACCGATTTCTATATTTCCATCATAATGTGCTGGTTTTCGTCTTCTCTCATACTTAATTTCAGGATCTTCATCAGGTCCCTTATCTATAACTATCTTATGTAGATAATCATCTGTAACTAAAACTTTTAAATCTCCAGGAGCTTCTAACGCCATATTTCTAACGATTCTTGGAAACTCAAAAATACTTCCACACTCTCTTTTATTGTCGTTTACTTTCATTCCGAAATTGTTGTACGACAACGAATCTAAGACAGCTCCTGTACGGTGCGCTACTAAGTAATCTTTTTTCTTGCATTCGTTTGATTCGAGCACCAACCCTACTTTTCGATCTCCAATTTTATTTCCTACATAGGCATACTTTCCTTCTGCTAATTCGTCTAAGCTAGTTAATTCGGTATACGGTTGAGAAAAAATAGGGTCTTCAGAAGAAGAAGAGCTATCATCACTAGAACAAGCAACTATTGCCAAAGCGCCAAATAACAGAGCTAGTATTTTTTTCATTTTGTGTTTGTTTTTATAAATTACAAAAAACAAATATATTGTTTTTTGTTTCACGATAAATAAAAAAGAGTCTAAATAGACATTTAGACTCTTTTTTTAACATATATATTTCTTAAAATACTTATACGTGTAAAGCGCGATTATCTGTAGCAGCTAACGCAGCTTCTTTGATTGCTTCTGCAAAGGTTGGGTGTGCATGCGACATTCTTGAGATATCTTCTGCTGACGCTCTGAATTCCATAGCTGTAACAGCTTCTGCAATTAAATCAGCTGCACGAGCTCCTACCATGTGGATTCCCAATACTTCATCTGTATTTTGGTCAGCGATAATTTTCACTAAACCATCTAGGTCACCACTTGCACGAGAACGTCCTAAAGCTCTGAATGGGAAGCTACCAACTTTGTAAGCCACTCCCTCAGCTTTCAATTGCTCTTCTGTTTTTCCTACAGCTGCAACTTCTGGCCAAGTATACACTACTCCTGGAATCAGGTTGTAGTTGATGTGTGGTCTTTGTCCTGCTAAGTATTCTGCTACTAAAACTCCTTCTTCTTCCGCTTTGTGTGCTAGCATCGCTCCGCGAACTACGTCACCAATAGCATAAATATTAGCAGCCGTTGTTTGTAAGTGATCATTCACTTCAATTTGTCCTCTTTCAGTCACTTTCACTCCAGCTTTATCTGCTTGTAATCCGTCTGTATAAGGACGACGACCTACAGCTACTAAAGTATAGTCTCCTTCTAAGGTAACGATTGCTCCTTTTTTATCTTCAGCAGAAACTTTTACAACATCACCTTCGCGTACAACACCTTGTACTTTGTGTGACGTATAGAATTTCATGCCTTGTTTCTTTAATACTTTTGTCAATTCTTTAGAAACTGCACCATCCATAGTTGGAAGGATGCGATCAGCAAACTCAACGACAGAAACTTGTGCTCCTAATCTCAAGTATACTTGACCTAATTCTAATCCGATTACTCCACCACCAATGATAATTAAGTGTTTTGGTACTTCTGGAAGCTTTAATGCTTCAGTAGAAGTAATAATACGCTCTTTATCCAATTGGATGAATGGCAACGTTGATGGTTTAGAACCTGTAGCAATAATGCTGTGTTTTGCTTCCAATTGTTCTACTGAACCATCGTTTTTTGTCACATTGATTGTAGTTGCATTTTCAAATGATCCAACTCCTTCGAATACTGTAATTTTATTCTTGTCCATTAAGAATTTTACTCCTGAACACGTTTGATCTACAACGGCTTGTTTGCGTTCAATCATCTTAGCTAAATCCACTTTTACATCACCAGGGATTTCGATACCGTGCTCTGCAAAGTGTTTCACCTCCTCAAGCATATGAGACGATGCCAATAATGCTTTCGATGGAATACAACCTACGTTTAAGCAAGTTCCTCCCAATGTTGCATATTTTTCTACGATTGCAGTTTTAAAACCTAATTGGGCGCAACGGATTGCAGCTACATATCCACCAGGCCCTGAACCAATTACAACTACGTCAAATGAATTCATATTTTTTTTAACTTTTTGATGTTTATAAACGATGTACAAATGTACGCTTTTCTAAAGTAACTCTTTACACGATTTCGTGTTGATTTTGTGCCAAAAAGGCGATTTTATGTTAACAAATAACTTTTAAACTTTTTTGGATGACTTCGATTGTAAAATGATTGGTATCATATTCATAATATTCCCCATCAATCTGAACGCCATTTTTAGGACTATTGACAATTTCAACCTCAATTTTAGCCGTTTGAACATAATCAGTACGTCTAAATTTTTCTGTTTTTTTCAGTAGGACATATAGTCCAAAAGTCAATTGTTTTAAAAGTCCAATTTTTGGTACCATTAAATAATCCAATAACCCATCGGTCAGACTGGCTTGCGGAGTCAAACTCATATTGTATCCCATTTCGTTTGAATTGGAAATAAACAACAACAAGGGATTTACTTCTTTTGTTTTTCCATTATACGTTACACGCATTTGTTTGGCTTTGTATTGTTGAGCCGAATTCAATGCCGCACGAATATAGGCCCCTAATTTTCGCTTGCCTGACTTTTCGTACTGTTCAATAATCGTTGCGTCAATTCCGAATCCCATATTACTAAAAAAGTAGGCTCCATTTAACGCTCCAACATCCATGGCCATCACCTTTTGTTTTCGAATCAACTCCAAGGCTTTCTCAATATCTTTAGGAATAGCTAAGTTTGAGGCCAATCCATTTCCAGATCCCACAGGTACTACACCAAAAAGCACTGATTTTCCGACTAATTCTGTTGCAACTTCGTGAATGGTTCCATCTCCACCACAAGCCACAATAATTGCAGCTCCCTGGTCTAATGCGAGCTTAGTCAATGCAACCGCATGCCTTTTTCGCTGGGTTAAATGCACAACAACCTCGTACTCCGCTGCAGGAAAAAAAGTTTTGATATAAGGCTCAGTTAGGTTGTGTTTTCCCTTTCCTGAAATGGGATTTACGATAAAATGAATATGAGTCATATACTGACAATAAGGGGTTAAAGAATCGAATCCGGTTTGTATTGTACTGTAACAAAAAAGCCAACTAGTGTTGACTTTTTATACCGTTGGTCCTTCCCAAGTTGAAATTCCTCCAACTAGATTGAACGTATTTTCGAAACCCAACTGATTCATTAACATACAAGCTTGATGACTTCGTCCACCAGCTTTGCAATATACGTAGTAGTTTTTCGATTTGTCCAGTTGTTCAACTGCATCTAAAAAACCTTGTCCTAAATAAATATCAATATTAATTGCTTGCGGTATGGCCAATTCCTCCACCTCTTCATCCGTGCGAACATCTAAAATAACAGCATTGTCATCTTGTTGGTATTGCTCCCACCATTGTTCTTGTGTTAAATCCATTTTTTTACTTCTTAGAATAGCTTCAAAGATAAAGTTATTTTGTGTTTTATCTATTATTTCGAACTAAAAAAAGACATTTAGTAGGATTTATTGTTTTACTTTGTTTGATCAAACGCAAGAAGCAATTTATGTCATCACACCACATCGTTCGCGATGATCAAGAACCCGCTTTAATTATTGCTAATGGAGCGGCTTGTAGTCAAGAATTACTGGACCAATTACTAGAATGGTCTCCCTATATCGTTGTATTGGACGAAGCGATAGAACGCGTTCTCGCCTTATCTATTAAAGTAGATGTACTCATTGGAGATTTTGATCGAGATTTTGACCCTACCCCCTATGCAGCCAAGCAGTATCCTTTGGAGGTTGTACACGATCCCAATCAAGAAAATACAGATTTGGAAAAAGCGCTTAATTTTTTACTTCAGAAGGGAATTAAAGCCGCCAATGTCGTATGGGCAACGGGCAAACGTGCGGATCATACCTTTACCAATATTACGACTTTAGTCAAATATCGCGATACAATGAAAATTGTCATCCTCGATGATTATTCTAAAATATTCAGATTACCCTCAACCTATACAAAATGGTATACCCAAAACACCATACTCTCGTTAATTCCCGTGGGTAAAGCAGGTGGAATTACCACAACAAACTTAAACTATCCACTGCTGAACGAAGACTTAGAATTGGGCATACGCACCGGATCCAGCAATAGTGTTGCAACCGATGGTCTGGTAACCATTACCTATGAAACAGGTGATTTGTTGTTGATGGAATGTACGGATGGGATTGACGGTTGACGGTTTAGTTTACGGTTTAGTTTACGGTTTAGTTTACGGTTGACCTTTATGGTTGACCTTACCATTTACAACTTACCATTTACAACTTACCATTTACAACTTACCATTTACAGCTTACCATTTACAGCTTACCATTTACAGCTTACCATTTACAGCTTACTAAAATAAAAAAGAGGACTGATTATAAAAATCAGTCCTCTTTGTATTATATTACTTCAATTCTTATTTCCCTAAGAAAATTTGGAAACCTAAAGATAATCCCAATCCATTATGTGCAGTTGCACTTGCTTGATTTGATTTACTGTAGTTGTATCCAACAATTGCTTCTAAAGCAACGTTACGAGAGACAAAGTGAGAATAACCTGCATTAATATTAAATGCGAAAGAAGTATTACTTTCACCTGCAATTTCAGCACCTGAAATACCAACAGCTCCTTGTCCAAAGAAACGCCCTGTAGCGCTTGCTCCTTCTGGGAAGTAGTATCGTGCGAATGGCATAACTTTGTAACTCCAGATGTTATCACCGTCTTTTACTGTTTGGAATCCTGTTCCAATTTCTAGACCAATAGCAATTCCATCAGAGATAAAATAACCAGCTCTTGGCGTTACATTAATATTGAAGCTTTCTTCTTCAAAACTATATCCTGTAGATCCTAAAGCACCTCCTACAATCCAGTTTCCTTTTTTGATAGGGGTATCACCAACTTTCTCAGATAATTTTGGTGTTTCCACTAATTTATTACCTTTTTGTGCGTGTGCTACTGTCATACCTGCTAACAATAACGCTGTAATCAATGTAATCTTTTTCATCGTTTTTTGCTTTTTAATTATACCTATTTTTCTTAGCTATCTGGATCATTGGCTTGATAAAAAATTTCGTTTTAATTCTACCAAGCTTTTATTCGTAGTGACCAGACCGTTAATTAAATATTTTCTAATTTCTTCTTGATCTGGATGGGTGATGTATTTATACCAATCATCCGCAAGGAGAACTTTTTTAATTTCAACAATGCGCTTTGCTGTATCTTTAGCATTTCTACGACAGGCATCGCTGTCCTTAAGACTAGCATAATGTGTAAAGGTCACTTCTTTTAATAAAAAATTAACACTTATAACATAATTATTTTCTTTTTCATCATTGGGAAAAAAGCTAGACCAAGGGGCATAACCTACACAATATCCTTGGTTTACATTTTTATCCGCAATTAATTTCCATCGACAATTTGCCACTCTCCCCCAATGGTTTGCGTATCGAAAGATTCCTTCTTCGCTAAAAAAATAACTACTGCCTTTTTCACTTTTGTAATTGGGCTTTTTTTGAGCGATTGTGTCTAAAGGCACTTGGGTCCATTCACAATACGTATGCTTAAAAAAATTCGTCTTGTTGTATTTTTTCATCTAGACTGTTAATTCTTCTACTTGACTAACAACTGCGATTTCCTGCTTTAGCAATTCAACTTTGGCTTGTTCTAGACCCGCTTGAGAGATAGGCTTGGTTGCAAAATCTAAAAAATACGTTTTAAATCCTGCCTCTTTAGCATCTCTTGCTGTATAAAACACACAGAATTCAGCTGCTAATCCACAGACATATACTTCGGTTACTTGTTTATCTTTCAAATAACCCAGAAGACCTGTTGTGTTCACTTTATTGTTGTCATAGAATCCGCTATAGGAGTCTATGTGCTTATTCATGCCTTTTCGGAATATGGCAGCCACTTGGGTACTATTCCAAGCGTTGCTAAATGCAGCTCCTGCTGTACCTTGTACGCAGTGATCGGGCCATAACACCTGAGGGAGTCCCTGTAATTCAATCACGTCATATTGATTTTTTCCCTGATGCTGAGAGGCAAAACTCTGATGATCCAAAGGATGCCAATCTTGGGTTGCAACGACCAAATCAAAACGATCTTGTATTGCATTGATTACTGGGATAATTAAATCTCCATCTTGGACAGCTAAAGCGCCATGAGGCAAAAAATCAACTTGCAAATCAACAACCAATAAAGCCTTCATAAGTTACTTATTTTATTTGAATTTTTAAAGAAAAAAGAAATAAAATCTTATTTTCTCTTATTTTTCGAATTCCTTTAGCGTTTTAACAATAATCGAAACACAAGCTAACAATTGTTCTTCTGTCATCACTAAAGGCGGTGCAAAGCGAATGATATTACCGTGTGTTGGTTTTGCTAATAATCCATTGTCTCTCAATTTCAAGCAAATATTCCAAGCGGTATCACTTTCTTCTGTATCATTAATTAGGATGGCATTTAATAGTCCTTTTCCGCGTACGAGTGTACAGATGTTACTTGTTTGAATATAGTTGTTCAATTCTGCTCTAAACAAGTTTCCTAAGCGCTCTGCATTAGCTGCCAAATCTTCTTCCAATACCACATCTAAAGCTGCAATAGCAATTGCTGCTGCCATTGGATTTCCTCCAAAAGTAGATCCATGTTGTCCTGGCTTGATCACATTCATAATCTCATTGTCTGCCAATACAGCTGAAATTGGGTAAGCACCTCCTGATAAAGCTTTTCCTAACACAAGGATATCTGCTTTTACATTTTCGTGTTGAATCGCCAACATTTTTCCTGTTCGCGCAATACCTGTTTGTACCTCATCTGCAATAAATAATACATTGTGTTGTTCACATAGTAATTTTGCTTCGGCTAAGTATCCTGTTTGCGGTACATATACCCCTGCTTCACCTTGGATCGGTTCCACTAAGAATCCTGCAATATTTGCACTATCTTGTTCTAATATCGCACGCAATGCATCGATATTATCATAAGCTACACGGATAAATCCACTGGTATAAGGTCCGTAGTTATTTCTTGCTTCTTCATCATTGGAGAAAGAAATAATAGTGGTTGTTCTTCCGTGGAAATTATTTTCACAAACAATTATTTTAGCTTGATTTTCGGCAATTCCCTTTTTCTCATAGGCCCATTTACGACAAACTTTTACTGCTGTTTCCACTGCTTCTGCACCGGAGTTCATTGGCAATACTTTGTCATATCCCATCAATTCAGTAATCTTCTTCTCGTATACACCTAATTGATCGTTGTAAAAAGCACGAGAAGTCAACATTAAGGTGTTGGCTTGTTTAGTCATCGCTTCAACAATTTTCGGGTGACAATGTCCCTGATTCACTGCTGAATACGCAGATAAAAAGTCATAATATTTTTTACCTTCAACGTCCCAAACATAAACACCTTCTCCTTTTGTTAGTACAACTGGTAGGGGATGGTAATTGTGTGCTCCGTGTTTATCTTCTAATGCAATCGCTTGTTCTGAAGTTATTTTTTCTGACATCATACTATCTGTTTTAATTTATCTGCAATTTACTGCTTTTTATGTAAATAATTCGAAAATACCTTGGATCACCTTCTTTCTATTTCGTTCAATTATCCAAAAAACGGAGCATATTCTGTTTAGTTTTTTTTATAAGCCCCAATAAAACTGGTTAACCCTTTGGGATATCTCCCTTTTTCCTTAAACATTAGCTATTTAATTCTTGTTTTTAGTATCAAAATCACAATTCTGATCGGATGCAAAAAGAAGCGGTCTAAAAGAAGAAAAAACAAGGTTCCCGATCGCGCGGATTTAAGGTTGCAATCCGTGTACTAGATTTATTCTAATCCGTGCGCTAGATATACGCTACAAACCTACATCAGTCGAGATTAACCTGCAATACCCCCTTCCCATATAGGGAGAAAAAAAGCTCAAATGGCTTTATTTGTCTCTATATAAAAAAACACAAACGACTATTATTCAGCTATTTATATTACTTTATTTTAGTTTTATTTGGGTTTTCTTTGGGTCTTCTTCGGTAAACATGTGTATTTACGGGGGATTACCCCACATTTACCGAAGAAGACCCGAACATGACTCGAACAAAACCCGAACAAAACTCGATCGCGCGGATTTAAGGTTGCAATCCGTGCGATCGAGTTATTCTAATTCTTTTATAAAAAAGAAGATAAATTATATTCACCATCGGATTGAGGGAAAAGTATAAAAAACAAAGAGGGTGACCTTTTGGGACACCCTCTTTTATTTTTGTTCTATTTACTTTTTTGCTCTTGTTCTTTGTTCGTTAACTGTTGTTCGATTTCAGTCCATTTCGTTGGATCTTCTTTTACTTCAATATAGTAGTCATACAACATGCGAGTTAGTTTAACCTCTACGCGTTGTCCCATGATTTCATTTAGTGTAAAATAGCCGTAAAACTCTCCTTCTTTTTTAATGATAGGCGGTTTTTCAGCATGCTGATTCCAAGGTGAAAAGTTACTTTTTTCATCTCCATAAACGCCATATTTATTCCAAATAGACTTTTTATTGTATTCATTTCCATAGACACCATATGAATTCCATACCGAATTTTTATTCTCGGAAGGACAATTGAGGCATCCTAAATACTCTTGAGCTTTATTATTGCTGTAAATCTCCAAAATTTGCGCTTTTAAATTGAAGGAAATTAAACACAATAAGGCTACGATTAGACCTGTATTCTTTTTCATTGTTTTTTTCATTGTTTTGCTCGTGCAAATTACAACTAATTTTAAACATTAACAGCATCACTTATTTTCTTATTTGTTAATTTGAGAAGTACAAAACGATTCGCTTCCTACTGAATGCTAGAGATTACTGCACTTTACAGCCAATTTATTTCCCTATTTTAGTAAAAAAATATTGACATAATTTATAGTGAATTAAAAAAAATTTACTTTTATCTTATTCTTGCTTCATATGCTAAGCTCACCAATTTATAATAAAAGAGAGGCTCTGCTTCTAAAAAACAACCTATTCTCTTATGGAAGAAATACAAACACAGCGCTTGTTCTTATCAAAAATCGATTATTGCGACAGTACTTTTTACATCGAACTTGTCAACACGCCAGGCTGGTTAAAATACATAGGTAACAAAAACATACACAACACTTTAGACGCTAATAACTACATTAAAAACATTCTAAGCAATCTACAGACAAGCTATTGGACGGTGCATCTAAAAGCAGAACAAAAGCCAATAGGGGCTATTTCATTGATTAAACGCGATTATTTAGACGCCCATGACCTTGGGTTTGCCTTTTTACCGCTTTATACCCACATGGGGTATGCGTATGAAGCCACTCATGCTATTATTGAGCAGCTAAAAAGAGAGCAAATACATTCGCTGTTATACGCTATTGCTATACCCGAAAATAAAAGTTCAATCCAATTATTGATGCGTTTGGGCTTTCACTTTGTTGAAACCATCACAGCTGAAGGAGAAGTATTGAATTTATACAAATTAACGCTGAAGGAAGAATACAACTAAATCCTTCTTATCTTCGTCTTGTCAATCGCTTAAAAGTCTTATTCATATGCAATGTATCCTATGTCAAAGCCCATTAACGCATCAAGTGGATTCACTTTACTATCAATGTAGCACGTGTTTCGCTTATGTTAAAGATGTCGCCTATTACTTTTCTGAAGCTCAAGAAAAGCAGCATTACGAATTTCACAACAACGATGTCCATGACATAGGGTATCAAAAATTCACTTCGCCCATTACCAACGAGATTCTCCGTCGTTTTCCATCAGATACACTGGGATTGGATTTTGGTTGTGGTAAAGGTCCCGTGATCACCAAACAGCTAGTCGATCGCGGCTACCAAGTAAATTTATACGATCCTTATTTTTATCCCGATCGCTCCTATGCCAATGCGGTATATGATTACATATTCAGCTGTGAAGTATTTGAGCATTTTTATGACCCCGCTAAGGAAATTGCCCACCTCAAATCCCTGTTGAAGCCTGGCGGTTTACTGCTGATTATGACCCATCTTTTTCAGGAACAGGTTCCTTTCGAATCTTGGTATTATCGCAAAGATGAAACCCATGTTTTTATTTATACCGCTCAGACGTTTGCGTATATTGCCAAACAATTTAATTTTGAACTACTTTCGCTATCAGAGCGCTTTATTGTTTTAGCATCGAGAAACAGTAACTAAAGATCAATGCAGTTTGTACTCAAGAAGTAAAACAAAAAGGAGTAATTCAATTGAACTACTCCTCTTGCAAATGCTGTTTGGATTCAAACAGCGAGAACAATAAAAAAAACTATGAAATGCATGTAAAAAAATCGCGAGCGACTTTTTGCTTCTAATACTAAAAAATTGGAAATCATCCTATACTATTTATTTACATAGTTTCAAATCAACTTATATTTATTTGATTTTTAAATGATTCTTTTAGTATATATCAAGTATCGTACCAAAAAATCGCACAATTGGATTTATTCTTACTTCTTCCTTCTGAATAAACGTAAAACGCCATATAACAAAGCCTTATAAATTAAAAACAAATCGCATTAAGTACAAGGATAATGGATCGTGATGATCAATTTAGCTAAGATAAAGGCTTAGAGTATAGTGGCTCTTTTTTCAATTTTCACTGGGTATTACTTGTGTTATAAAACAAAAAAGGATCAACTGTTTCCAGTTCATCCTTTTTCTTAAAAAATCACTTTACGTTATATTTAAAATACTTACAGGTTCATAATAATAAACTCACTTCGTCTGTTGGCTTGGTGCTCGTCATCTGTACATTTCACTCCATTGCTACAGTGATTAATCAATTGACTCTCTCCATACCCTTTTCCTGTTAAGCGGCTAGGATCTATTCCTTTACTACTTATCCATTGCATGGTTGCTTGTGCACGACGTTCAGATAATTGCATATTATAGGTATCATTTCCACGGCTATCGGTATGTGAGCGAACATCAACAATCAAACTTGGATGTTCTAGCATGGTTTTCACCACTTTCATCAGCTCAACCTGGGCATCAGGGCGAATTACAGCAGAATCAAAATCAAAATGGATCGGTGCTAATTTCAATTTCTTGAATAAATCATCTCCTTTTTCAATTAATTCTAGTTCAATATTTAGTCGTTGTCGTGTTTTTCGATCGGTATTTACGGCAAATTCTTGTGTCAAATACTTCTCTTTACCCACGTGAATGCGATATTGCTGTCCGCAGCTTAGTTGCTCTGCACTGTAATAGCCTTGTTCATCCGTATACATTTTTTCAACGATATTGTTTCGCAGGTCATAAACGATAATTTCCACGCCTTCCAATCCGTTTTTGTTATCGCGATCCGCTACTACGCCATCGATAATTTGAACACAGGGTTTTTCTACAAACAGGTAGATATCATCACTACCTATGCCTGTTTTTTTGTTGGATGTCACAAAGCCTTTTTTGGTTGAAGCATCAATATACAAGCCAAAATCATCAAAAGTACTGTTGATATCTGGCCCTAAATTAGATGGAACTCCCAATTGTCCCTCGCGGTTGATTTTTGCTTTATACAAGTCCAATCCTCCAAAACCAGGGTGTCCATCACTAGCAAAGTACAAGGTGTAATCGGAAGAAATAAAGGGAAACGTTTCGCGTCCTGCGGTATTTACTTGATCTCCTAAGTGTTCAACCAAACCAAAACGACCAGATTCATAGACGCTAATGCGAAATAAATCGGATTGCCCTAAACTTCCTTGGCGATCGGAAACAAAATACATCCATTTTTCATCTGGGGTTAATGCTGGATGAGCGGTATTGTACCCATCAAGGTTGAACGGCAATTCTTCTACCGCCCCCCAAGTACCATCGCCTTGTTTCGTCGCTTTGTAAATTTTCAATAAGGAGGATTCTTCCTTGTTGTATTGGGCGCGTTTGCTCCCCGTAGTTGAGCCATTATTACTAGTAAAATACATGGTATTGCCATCTTTGGTAAAGATAGCTGATCCCATATTTAACTCTCGTGAGGCAATTTCTTTGGCAAATAGCACGGGTGGATCAAAACTACCCTCATTGGTGATAGTTGTTGCGTATAATTTAGTGTATTGCTCATTAGTCCAATTATGTACCTTGTTACGCATTTCATCGCTCTCCCGAGAGGAGGTAAAAATCAATCGATTGCCTAAAAGAGTCCCGCCATAATCGGAATGCTCACTATTTGTCGATAAGTTGAGCATTGTAAAACGAGAACTACCAAGTGTTTGGCCTACCAATTCCTCTTGGGTAATCAAGCGTTGAGCCCGAGAATCATTCACTGCTAGAGCAGCAAATTCTTTCAAGATTGCATCTGCTTTTTGGGGTTGATCCACTGCTTTGAGCGTTTGCGCATAGCGATAGTAATACTCTTTATCTAATGCAGCAAGATTTTTGTCTTCATACGTCCCTTGAAACAAGTGATCGTACCATTTATGGGCATCCACAAACTTTCCATTGTAGTAGTAAGAATCGCCAAGTTTACACAAAATAGAGGTATTTACCTGACCTTGTTCAACCATCATTTCATAATAACTAATTGCTTCTACATAGGCGTAGGTATCGAAATTGCGATCTGCTTTTTTTTCTTTTCTTGTTTGTCCAAAGCTAATCAGGCTGGAGAACAAGAAACAAAGTAGAATACCTTTGGTTCTATTTTTTACCATCATTGCTTGTTTTTAGAAAAATCGAGGAGCGACTTTTCTTCTGTTGTTACTAAATAATTCAAATTTCATAAAAATCTCATGGGAGCCCGAATGATACTTCGCTAACTTACTAGTATCCGCATCATAGGTATAGCCAATAAACAAACCTTCGGTAATTTGGAACCCTGCTAATCCACTAACAGAGGCATCCCAACGGTAAGCAGCTCCTACCGTAAATTTGTTGTAAAACAAAAAGTTCGCTGTAAGATC
>JASLHL010000052.1 GCA_030152225.1 Flavobacterium sp.
TTTTAATCCTACTGTGCTTCTTTTCCCGTCAACTAATGATTCTGCAATAAATCCTGTGCGTGTTTGAACAATTAACTCAAATAATCCTGGTTTACCAGAAATAGCTAATACTTTTTCTAAACTCATTTTCTAAAATTTTTCTTTTGTAACAAATATCTTAATTAGTTCTTAATTTCCAATTTTTTATCTGCCTTTTTTAGTAGCAAATTTCATTTTATAGTCCGTAAACACTTTACCTTCCATAATATTCTTTAATCGCTTAGCAATTAATTTCTTTTTTAAACTTGACAACTTGTCTGTAAACAAGATTCCTTCAATGTGATCGTATTCGTGTTGAATCACACGAGCGGCTAACCCATTGATTGTTTCGGTATAGGTAGTAAAATTTTCATCGCAATATTCGATGGTAATTTGCTCTTTACGCACTACAAGTTCGTGTACATCAGGAATACTTAAACATCCTTCATTAAACGCCCATTCTTCACCTTCTTCACTTAAGATTTTTGCATTGATAAACGTTCTTTTATAGGTACTTAAAAACTCTTTTTCTTCTGGTGTATTATCCTCCATTTCGGCGAATGGCGCGCAATCAACTACAAATAAACGAATGGGTAATCCCACTTGAGGCGCTGCTAATCCAACTCCACTAGCTGAATACATCGTATCGTACATATTAGCAATTAATGCGTCTAGGTTTGGATAATCTTTTGTGATGTCTTCTCCTACTTTGCGTAAAACCGGATCTCCATATCCAACAATTGATAGTATCATAGTTGTTATTTTGTCTCTTTATTGTATTAAAATGATTGCAAAATTAATCAAATTTATAGTATTCTATAAGACTACAAAACTTTTTTCCGTTTAACTTTTGCTCTTCTTGACTATTCGCTGGCCGATCTCCTACGCATTTTCCTGTTCCAGTTGCTTCGTTCTCGCTTACTAGCTACCATTAATACATTGATTAAGACAAGATTAAGCTAATACAGCTTTTTTATCACCCTAGTAGATAGCTGATTTTGGAGGGAATAAAAAAAATGTTCTTTTTTACTTTGGCGTTGATTCGACTAGCGTTTATATCCTTAGTCTTCTTTATGCTTTAAAAATGCTACGAGCTGAGCCACGGCTTTTCCTCTGTGGCTGACTGCATTTTTTTCTTCGAGGGTCAATTCGGCAAATGATTTGGTCATGCCTTCGGCTTGAAATAAAGGATCATACCCAAATCCGCCTGTTCCTTGTTCTTTTTGCAAGATCTCCCCCTCTATTATTCCTGTAAACAAGTGTTGTTCTCCATTGTAATGCAGGGCAATTACGGTTTTAAAATTGGCTTTTCGATTGGGTTGATCCGCTAATTCACGCAATAGCTTGTCGTTATTGGCTTGATCGTTTTTTTCCTCTCCTGCGTATCGCGCGGAATATACGCCAGGGGCTCCAGCTAAGGCCTCTACTTCAAGACCAGAATCATCAGCAAAGCAATTGAATCCGTAGTGTCTTTTGATGTAATCGGCTTTGATTAACGCATTTCCCTCTATGGTAGTTGCAGTTTCAGGGATATCCACCATACATCCAATGTCTTCCAAACTCAAAATTTCAATGGAATCTGGTAGTTGATTTTTAATCTCTTTGATTTTATTCTTGTTGTTTGAAGCAAATATTAGTTTCATTTTGTTATTATTTCTACTGCTTTTTGGTGATAGTATGGATACTATTTTTTACTTTTAAATAGCATAATGTCCCCCCTAAACCAGATAGTATTATTAAAATTATTTTATTACAATGTATCTTTTTTTCGAGCCGCAACTAAAGTAGTTGGTTTAACACTTTTATGTTCATGTACTAGTACTTCTTGTCCAAAAATCTTTTCAGCTATTAAAATTGGAGTACCTTCAGCATTATCAAAAATGAGCGCTTCATCTACAATGTCTAAATAAATTTCAAACAAGTTTTTTATACCATTTACATATCTTCGCTCAATGACATCTTCGACAATAAAATGTCCCCCTTCAAGTACTCTTGTTCTTACCCGTTCTTTAGTCAATTCTATTCTAATTAACCAAAAAAATAATAGTGTTGAATTATATCCTGATTTTCTCGCATCCATTATTTTACTTTTATAAATTTTTGTAGCTAACGTTGTTTCAAAAGCAAAATTTATCTGATCATGGAATAAATCATTTATTCTATTTAACATAATTCGACCTACTTCAATTGCAACTTTTTCAGGTTGAAAAGGAGATAACCCTTTTGCTATTTCGTCTGCATTCACAAACTCCTTACAATCTAAAATTTCGGGTTATAAGGTAAATGAAGTAGTTGTTTTCCCTGCACCATTACAACCAGCAATTATATACAAATTTTTGTCACTCATCTAACAAAGGTATGATATATTTCATGTCCCTCCTCATTTTTTTAGGCTATATAATAGACAAAACGAATCCCCGTTTTTTGAAATTTGATTCCTTTTTTCTCCTCATCTCTTTCTCACCCCTAGCTAAAAACAGAAGAATTTCCCTAAGAATACTTCGTTCTTTATCCGAACTTTCTTCAACCCTTCTTCAACCTTTCTTCGACAAAAAGGTACATTTTCCTAGTATTCTCGAAGCATTGTCGAAGAAGTGTCGAACAAAACTACAACAAACCTCTCTCATTCGCCATTTCACAGGGCGAACAAAGTCAGATCAATTGAGTTTCCCATTTTCACGTTTGGGTTCGCTCTTTTTTGCGTTTGAGTCCTTTTTTTTCGTTTACCTTCTTATTTAGCTCTACTATTGTAGTAGGTTAAAACTTGTGAGAAGAAAAAGCAGCATTTTATCTTGCCCTATGGGATTCTTTTTTGATATAAAATGGTTGAGTTAAAATTTTATTAGAATCGTATAGGTGATCCAATGCTAAATTTCTTTTTCTAGGTTAGTAATTGATAAGGTGAATGAGAAGAACAAACTTGTAATGAGTTTGTTCTTTTTTTATTCCGTTTTGGGAACAAAAAAAGGTTTGATCTAGTGAAGATCAAACCTTTTTTTTTGTGTAATTTGTGTGATTTGCTATCTGCACTTTGCACTTTGCTATCTGCACGTTGCACGTTGCACGTTGCACTTTGTGATTGCCATTCACCACTCACCACTCACCATTCACCACTCACCATTCACCACTCACCACTCACCATTCACCACTCACCACTCACCATTCACCACTCACCATTCACCACTCACTATTTCTTATATTCTTTCACTACTTGATTAATGCGTCCAAAGATGCTTTTTCCTTCTTTATCCATCATTTCGATTTCGATGCGATCTCCAAATTGCATAAATGGTGTTGAAGGTTTTCCGTCTTTGATTGTTTCCAAGCAACGAACCTCAGCTAAACAGCTTGATCCTGTAGGGCTCCCTTGGTTTGCCACTGTACCTGATCCGATTACGGTTCCTGCCATTAATGAACGTGTTTTCGCTGCGTGAGCAACCAATTGTCCGAAGTTAAACGTCATATCCACACCTGCGTTTGGAGAACCTACCAATGTTCCATTTAAGGTTGAATGTAGGGGCAAGTGCAATTTTCCTTCTTTCCAATCTCCTGCTAATTCATCGGGTGTAACCACTACTGGAGCGAAAGCTGTCCAAGGTTTTGATTGATAA
>JASLHL010000078.1 GCA_030152225.1 Flavobacterium sp.
GTTTAATATAAATTAAATTACATTTTTCAGAAAAAATATATGTAAGTTTGACACGTTAAAAACAACGGGTTTGATTTTACAAAAATAGCACATATTCATAGATTTGCGTACTAATATTTTCAATATCGTCATAGTTTTGTTTGTTTTAGGGATGTTTTCATTCCCTAGAGTGAAAGCTCAAGAGTTCAACAAAACAACTACTTCACTGAAAGCCAATAACAAAGACTCCAAACTTTTTGATAGTTTGGCTAAGGATACTATGGTATCCATCCAAGATTCTACGCCTCAAGCGAAACCCTTACAAGACAGTATTCCACCTCCTGTAAAGGGCTATTTAGAAGATATTGTCTTCCGTAAAGCAAAGGACTATAACAAGCTCGATCAGAAGAAAAAACAAATTACACTATATAACGAAGCGGAATTAAAGTATCAAGATTTTGAATTGACTGCGGGAATTATCGTATTTAACTATGAGCAAAATCAGATTTATGCTGGTCGTATCAAAGACAGCTTAGGCAACCTAAGTCAAGCACCTGTATTCAAACAAGGAGGACAAGTAGTTGAGCCTGACTCTATTGTTTACAACACGAAGTCACAACGCGCCTTAGTATGGCAATCCCGTACCTCACAAGGAGAGTTCAATATTAAATCAGGAATGACCAAAAAGGAAAATGACTCGGTCTATTTCATGGAGGATGTAATCTTTACTACAGCAAAAGATTTAGATGATCCTGAATACTACTTCAAAACGAAAAAGGTAAAATTAGTTCCCAATAAAAAAGTAGTAGTAGGCCCTACAAATATGGTTATTGCTGATGTTCCTACTCCACTAGGTCTTCCTTTCGCCTTCTTCCCTATGTCAGAGAAAGCGGAATCTGGATTTATTATCCCTAGCGTTGGGGAAACCAACCAGCAGGGTTATTATTTACAAAACGGGGGATATTACTTTGCCATGGGTGAGAAAGCAGATTTAACCTTACAAGGGGATTACTATACCAATGGTAGCTGGGCGTTGCGTACCAGCAGTAGCTATGCCAAGCGCTACAAATACAATGGTCGCGTATTGATTCGCTACGAAAACAACGTATTTAGCGAACGCGGATTACCTGATTATCAAAAGAATACTATTTATAACATTCAGTGGAACCATGCCCAAGATGCCAAAGCGAATCCAGGTTCGCGTTTCTCTGCATCCGTAAACATGGGTAGTGGTAAGTATTTTAGGCAGTCGAATAACTCCTATAACGTTGGTGCCTCGTTAAACAATACGATGAACTCCTCCATCAGTTATTCCAAAACCTTTGAAAGTACACCACAAGTCAATATGTCCCTTTCGGCAACGCATTCTCAATCAACCAATACGGGGCGCGTAAACATGAGTTTACCAACACTACAAGTGAGTGTGGATCGCATGTTCCCTTTCGCACCAAAGGTTGGTTCGAAAAAAGGACTGATCAAAAACTTAAACTTATCCTATAGTGTAAGAGGTGATAACCGCGTGAATATACACGAAGACAACTTCTTCAAACAAGCGATGTTTGACAGTTTAAATACTGGTTTTCAACACTCTATACCCATTACAACTAACTTTAAGTTGTTTAAACACTTCTCCGTTACCGCAGGCGGTAGCTACAATGAAGTTTGGGTATTTAACACCATGAAAAAACAATACAATCCGGAAACAAACCGCGTAGATGATATCCGCGTGAATGGATTCGATCGCTTCAGTACGTATAATCTTACTACAAATATAGGAACGACCATTTATGGTACGTTTGACTTTGGCAAAGACAGTAAGATTCAAGCCATTCGCCACGTGATGCGTCCAAACGTTGGATACTCCTACACGCCTAGTTTTGAAAAGTACTACGACACCTATGCTATTGATGCAACAGGACAGACTATGCAGGACTATACGCGTTTTCAAGGTGGATTGTTTGGAGCGCCAGGCAAAATGAATTCCAACATGCTTACCATGCAGGTGAACAATACTTTTGAGGCCAAAGTACGAGATGAAGAAGAAAATGAAGGTTTTAGGAAAGTAATGTTATTGAATAACTTAAACTTGTCGACCAGTTATAATATGTCTGCAGACTCGTTAAAATGGGCCCCTATGCGCCTTACAACAGGGACCAACATCCTCAAAGATAAAATGCAAATTAATATAGGGGCTACCTTAGATCCCTATGCCTTAAATAACAACAACCAGCGTATTGATATGTTCAATATCAATAATGGCGGTAGTTTATTCCGTTTAACCAGTGCTAACGTAACGATCAACTGGTCCATGTCAAGCAACGACCCTTTATTTGGAAATACTGAAAAACCAAACCAAAACTCGGTAGATAACGGAGGACGTGGGGATGATTTATTCGGACAAGCAGGAAACTTAGGCGACAATAGGCAAAGTATGTTTGACGACAAGAAAGACCGTCCTTTTGAAGGTTTTTACAATGCTAAATTACCTTGGGATTTAACCTTCGCTTACTCCTTGACCTATAATAACTCCTCGAGGCAAAATGAAATTGCGAGTAACTCGGTCATGATGTCTGGAAATATCGAACTTACCCCTCGCTGGAAAGTTGGATTCTCATCTGGTTATGACTTTGCACAAAAAGGAGTTACGTTTACCCAACTCCGCTTTGAACGAGATCTATTGAGTTGGCGTATGGACTTCACTTGGGTACCTATTGGTACGTATACTAGCTGGGGCTTCTTTATTGGAATCAAGTCATCCATGCTAAGTGATATCAAGTGGGAAAAACGAAAAGCACCAGATAAACGCTATTTTTAATTCTATATCAACATGAAAAAAACAATCATCAATTCCAATCAAGCACCTAAACCCATTGGTCCTTATAATCATTCCGTACTAGTCGGTGATTTGCTTTTTATATCGGGTCAAATCCCCTTTAACCAAGCAACAGAAACGCTAGTTACTACAGGTATTGAAGATGAAGCAAACCAAGTGATGGCGAATTTAAAAGCTATCTTAACAGAGGCGGGAATGACGTTTGAAAATGTGGTTAAATCAACTATATTTTTAACTGATATGAATGATTTCGCCACAGTTAATGAGGTTTATGGAAGCTTTTTCCAAGCAGAAACAGCACCAGCAAGAGAATGCATTCAGGTCGTTAAATTACCGCGCAACGTCAATGTTGAAATTTCCATGATTGCTACAAGATTTTAAATAAAAAACAAGGGGAACCAAAATGGTTCCCCTTGTTTTTTATTTCGTTTACAGTTGACGGTTAACGGTTTACATTTTCCTATAACCCATCACTTATAACCCAATAGCGTTTAATAACAATTGTGCACTTGCTTCATTTGTTGCCAAAGGAACATTGTGTACATCACATACGCGGAGTAACATATTGATATCCGGTTCATGCGCGTGTTTTCCCAGGGGATCTTTAAAAAACAAAACCATTTTTGTTTTTCCCTCTGCTACACGAGCCGCAATCTGTGCATCCCCGCCAAGAGGTCCTGAAAGCATGCGCTTTACCTCAAACCCCTCTTTCTGTGCCAGTCCACCTGTCGTACCTGTTGCGATCAATTCCACACCTTCTTTAGATAAAATCGCTCTATTCTTTTGAATAAAGATCAGCATTTCATCTTTTTTACCATCATGGGCAATTATTGCTATTTCCATTTTATTTATTTATGATAGTCTATTAATCCATCCAAAGGTTTTTGAATGATCTTCCCTACTGTTATTCCTTTTTCTTGTAGCACAGCACTAAACTCATCTTGTAAGAAGTAAGCTACAGACCCAACAAAATGTACTGGAACCACACTTGCTTCCGCATGACTTTTAATATAATGCTCCACGAAAAATACGACCTGTTCTCGAATCATTGCCTGAAAGAAAGGATGGTCTTTATGTTCAATCAAGAACGGTAAAAAGGAAGCCAAATACGCATTGGGATTTTCCTTTTTATAAAAATTGTACTTTACAACATCAGCATCTAAATCATACTTCTGCTTAAACTTTTTTGCCAATTCCACTGGCATATAATTCAAGAATAAAGCCTTAATCATCAAACGACCTAAAGCACTTCCACTGCAATCATCCATTGCCATATAGCCCAAAGACTGTACCTTTTGATGGATCAACTCTCCGTCATAATACGACACATTAGATCCCGTTCCATTGATACAAACAATTCCTTTTTCACTTTGACCTACCGTAGCATAGACTGCTGCATAGGTATCTTCTTGTATGTGTATCGCTTGACAATTGACGAAATAAGACGTAAAAAAATCGCGTACGGTTGTTTTACTTCGATTTGATCCACAGCCCGATCCATAAAAATACAATTGCTTGATTTTATCCTTGTTTTTAACAATGTCAGGCACTGTATTGACACGGGTGTGAAACTCCTCTAATGTAATAACTTCGGGATTAAGTCCAAGACTTGTCACCGAAGTTACCACTTTATTATCTTGATCAAAAAAGATCCAATCTGCTTTTGTAGAACCGCTATCAACGATTATTTTCATTTGTTTCTTGCTATTACTTTACTGTAGTTAACAATACAGCCATATCTACCATTTTAGCAGCATAACCATATTCATTATCATACCAAGCCACGAATTTATAAAAAGTTTCGTTTAAAGCAATACCTGCTTTTGCATCCACAATACACGTATGAGGATCCGAAGCAAAATCTTGTGATACCACATCGTCTTCCACAAAAGCCATAATTCCTTTTAATTCATTTTCACTCGCTTTTTTGAATACAGCCATTACATCTTCATAGGTTGTTGGTTTGGCAAGTTTTACTGTTAAGTCCACTACAGACACATCTACTGTTGGTACACGCATAGACATTCCTGTAATTTTTCCTTTCAGCGCAGGAATTACTTTTCCTACTGCTTTAGCTGCTCCTGTTGAAGCTGGAATAATATTAACCAAAGCCGAGCGTCCACCTCTAAAATCTTTTTTAGAAGGCCCGTCAACCGTATATTGTGTTGCTGTAGCTGCGTGAATCGTTGTCATTAACCCCTCAACAATACCAAAGTGATCATTTAATACTTTAGCCAAAGGAGCCAAACAATTTGTTGTACACGAAGCATTAGAAATAATGGTATCCGTTGCCTTTAATTCTTTTTCATTCACCCCCATTACAAACATAGGAGCGTCAGGTGAAGGAGAAGAAATCAATACTTTTTTCGCTCCTGCATCTAAGTGTTTTTGGCAACCCGCTAAGTCTTTAAATACGCCTGTACAGTCTGCTACAACATCTACATTTACCTCATCCCATTTCAACAACAAAGGATCGCGTTCTGCCGTTACTCGAATTTCTTTTCCGTTGACAATTAAATGACCATCCACTACCTCAACTGTACCGTCAAAACGACCGTGAACAGAGTCGTACTTAATTAAATACGCCAATTGATCCACTGCCATCAAATCGTTTACTGCAACGATTTCTATATCATTTCTCTTTACTGCTTCTCTTAACATTAGACGTCCAATGCGTCCAAATCCATTAATACCAACTCTTGTTTTCATATTTTGCTTTTTTATTTAATTCTATACTTTAGATCGTAATAATATCGGACACACGCAATAATTCTGCATCCACAGCGGTATGTCCTTTTACAATATTTTCTAAGGGGGTTAAGGCTACTTGATCATTGATCAATCCCACCATGAAGTTTTTCCCTCCTTCTAATAAGGTTTCGACGGCTTTTACACTCAATCGACTGGCTAAAACGCGGTCAAAACACGAGGGAGCACCTCCGCGTTGCATGTGACCTAAAACCGATACACGCACTTCGTATTCTGGTAAATGTTCTTCGACATATTCGCCTAATTCAAAAACGTTTTTGCCTAATTTCTCTCCTTCTGCTACAATGACGATACTCGATGATTTTCCAGAGAGTTTGCTCTTTTTCAGCGATTCAAGCAAGCGTTCCAATCCCATATTCTCTTCTGGAATAATGATTTCCTCTGCTCCTGCTCCAATACCTGCATTTAGAGCGATATGACCCGCATCGCGTCCCATTACTTCAACAAAAAACAAACGCTTATGTGAACTTGCGGTATCTCTAATTTTATCCACTGCATCGACAACAGTGTTCAGTGCTGTATCAAATCCAATCGTGTGACTCGTACCATTAATATCGTTATCGATGGTACCTGGAATTCCCATCACTGGAATATCAAATTCTTTACTCAACATCATGGCTCCAGTAAAACTACCATCTCCACCAATGACAATCAAAGCGTCGATCTGCGCTTGCTTGAGGTTTTCATAAGCTGTTTTACGGCCCTCAGCCGTTCGGAAAGCAGCACTACGCGCTGTTTTTAAAATGGTTCCTCCTTTGTTAATAATATAATTAACATCACGAGGTCCCAACACTTCAAAATCCCCTTCAACCAAGCCTTGAAATCCTCTAAACACGCCTACACACATAATATTGTGGTAAGAACAAGTACGCACAATAGCTCTGATTGCAGCATTCATCCCCGGTGCATCACCACCAGAGGTTAAAACCCCTATCTTTCTTATAAGGTTACTCATAATCACTTTTCTTTTTAGTAAATTTAAGGAATACCCTAGACTAAATCAATCGATAAATGCGATTTGTTTACCAAAATGGTATTATATTTTTGTTAAAAATCAATTATTTTTTACTCAAACATCATTTAATCAAACTAACAGATACTAAAAATGTTAATTGATTTCAAAACAAGTAGACTAAAAAACTTCCAAAATAACTGATATACAATATGTTAACAATTTTTAAACTAGCTAACATTCAAAAGAATCAGTTGTGTTCCTATCACAGGTACTGCTGTGGAAGTTACTCCTCTTTCCTTTCATAATATAGACTCAATATAAATTAGACTCAAAATCAAATTAAAAAACAGTAAACCAATAATAATCAATCAATTAAAATAAAAAATAACCTTCTTACACAAATGCGAAAAAAAATTCTACAAATGAAAATTAAAGCTATTTTTGTGGCATGAAAAGAAAGAGAACAGAAAGAATCGTATTCGAAAACGTAGAAGTCCTTGATGCAGGTGCAAAAGGCGTTTCGGTAGCTAAGGCTCCTGATGGGAAAGTTGTTTTTATTCCCCATGTTGTTCCGGGAGATATCGTTGATATTCAAACCGTTAAAAAGAGAAAAGCATATTACGAAGGGATAGCTATAAAAATTCATCATTTTTCTGAGCATCGCATTGAACCTGTGTGCCAACATTTTGGTGCTTGTGGTGGTTGTAAGTGGCAAAATATGTCATATGAACAACAGTTATTTTACAAAAACCAAGAGGTTCAAAATAACTTAAAGCGAATTGGAAAAATAGAATTACCTGAGTTTGAGCCTATTTTAGGTTCTGAAAAAACGCTATTTTACAGAAATAAGATGGAGTTTTCGTTCTCCAATGCCCGTTGGTTAACTCCAGAGGAGATTGCTAGTGGAGATGAAATAGGAAAAGAAAATGCGCTAGGGTTTCACATACCAAAAATGTGGGACAAGATCTTAGATATTCAAAAATGTCATTTGCAACAAGATCCATCCAATGCTATCCGCAATGAGATTCGCGAATTTGCCAATGCCAACCAACTTTCTTTCTTCAATCCAAGAGAGCAAGAAGGACTATTGCGTACCTTAATGATCCGCACGAGTTCTATTGGAGAAATCATGGTGATGATTCAATTTTTCTATGACAACAAACAAGAAAGAGAATTGCTTCTCGATCATCTAGCGGCAAAATTCCCTGCAATTACTTCACTTCAATATGTAGTGAATGCCAAGGCGAATGACACCATTTACGACCAAGATGTTGTTTTATATAAAGGACGCGACTATATCTTAGAAGAGATGGAAGGGTTGAAATTTAGCATCAATGCCAAATCGTTCTACCAAACCAATTCCGATCAAGCGTACGAGTTGTACAAGATCACGCGTGATTACGCTGAGTTAACGGGGAATGAATTGGTTTTTGACTTGTACACAGGTACGGGAACTATTGCTCAATTCGTTTCTAAAAAGGCGAAAAAAGTAGTAGGTGTTGAAGCAGTTCCAGAGGCGATTGCCGATGCAAAAATCAACGCAGAACGCAATGACATCACCAATTGTGATTTCTTTGTTGGAGACATGAAAAACGTATTCAACGATGAATTTATTGCCACACACGGTCATCCCGATGTAATTATCACCGACCCACCGCGTGATGGTATGCACAAAGACGTGGTTGATATGCTGTTAAAAGTAGCGCCTAAACGCATTGTCTATGTAAGTTGTAACTCTGCTACACAAGCAAGAGATTTAGCTTTACTAGACGCAAAATACAAGGTAACAAAAGTTCGTCCAGTTGATATGTTCCCACAAACCCATCACGTGGAAAATGTGGTTCAATTGGAGTTAAAATAACAAAAAAAAACACCAAAAAAAGGAGTATCTCTAGTTGAGATAATCCTTTTTTTGGTGTTTTTTTTTGTTATTTTAACTACAATTTAAAAACAATTTAAAAGTGATTGGTTTGTGGGAAAATATAAACTGTACGAACTTATGTTAAAT
>JASLHL010000108.1 GCA_030152225.1 Flavobacterium sp.
CTTTAAGTGACCCGACTGGGGCTCGAACCCAGGACCCCAACATTAAAAGTGTTGTGCTCTACCAACTGAGCTATCGAGTCATTGCAATCTTAGCATTGTTTTTTTAGAATTTGTGACCCGACTGGGGCTCGAACCCAGGACCCCAACATTAAAAGTGTTGTGCTCTACCAACTGAGCTATCGAGTCAAATCAATTCCTGATTGCGGGTGCAAATATAGAATGTTTTTTTTAAAATACATCATGTTTTTGTTTTATTTTTGTCAACAACATCCCTCAAAAACAAGGGATTTTTGCATAACTCACTATTTTACAACTCCTTATTTTATGGAAAAAATAATTATTTTAGGTTATATGGGCGCTGGAAAATCGACAATTGCACAACAATTAGCGCAACAGCTCAATCTTCCCTACTACGATCTAGACCATGAAATCGAAAAACAACACCAAAAGAAAATTACAGCTCTCTTTGCAGAAAAAGGAGAAGTCTTTTTTAGAAAAATAGAACACCAAGTCCTCCATCAACTTTTAAACAAGGAAGAAAAGGCCATTATCAGTTTGGGTGGTGGTACCCCTTGTTATGCCAATAATCACGAAGTCCTTCAATGGGATCACGTACAGTCTTTTTACCTTAAAGCTTCTATTGCGACTCTAACTGCGCGATTAGAAAAAGAAAAAGAGCATCGCCCAATGTTGCAAATCAACACAGACGATACTCTTGAAACTTTTATTGCCAAACACCTCTTTGATCGAAGCTATTTCTATTATCAAGCCAAGCACATTGTTGTTGTGGATAACAAGTCCATAGATCAAATCACACAGGAAATAGCCTTACAGTTGACTAACTAGCTTAAATACGCGTATTCGTCCTCTGCTGTAAAAACAACTTGAATATGCTCCAATAAGGAAGTGGATAGCGACAAACCTTTATAATCCGCTTTAATCGGATACGTTTTGTGATTTCGATCAATTAAAACCGCTGTTTTCATTTTCTTTACAGGTACATTTAAGAAATGCTTCACTCCGTAAATAAGTGTCGCACCAGAATTTAAAACGTCATCCACCAAAATAATAGCCTTTCCAGTATACTCTTCTTCTTTCAGTGAAGTGTGAATGGGATTAATTGGATTGGCTTTGTCAATCTGAACTTCACATAGGGTAACCTTGATATCTGCAATTTCACCCAATACCTTGGCAATCTTTTGCGCAAAGGTAAAACCGCTATTGGCTACTCCTGCAATGACGATTTCTTGTTCTTCTGAAAAGGTTTCGTAAATCTGATACGCAATGCGTTTGGTTTTAAATCCAATTTGCTCTTTATTTAAAATGATTTTTTTCGTCATATCTTTTTCTTTAATATAATAAACAATTCTCTATGTTGTCTAGGTTTGATTGAGTTAAACGCTCGTTCCATTACCTCTATGGTAAAATACGGCTCAAATAACGCCTGATAGATTTCTCGATCACCACCAAAAGGCGGTGCATCTTGTTCAAAATAAGCGTCAAACAACACACCAACTAGTTTGCCATTTGGTCGGAGTAACTCGTGCATTTTTTCGACATAAGCCTTTCTTTTTTCAACGGGAAGCGAACAAAAAAAAGTTTGCTCTAAAATGAGGTCATAACTTCCTTTATGCTCAAAAAAATCGCCTAAGAACACATGATCTACGGGAAAATCAGCCTGTTCTTTTGCCGTTTCTTCAAAAGCAACAGCCGTAAAATCAAGTCCTACACTCGAGGTAAACCCCTTGCGATGTAAATACAGCAATTCGTGCCCATGACCCAGTCCTGGAACTAGAACATTTAGTTCTGTGTTCGTTAACTGATCGATATACGCTTGTAAAGGGGTTGTAATGGATTTCGCATTCCAGTTTGCCTCTTGATTTCGATACCGATCTTCCCAATATACTTTATTCAATAATTTCGTCATCGTCATCTAAATCAAGGAATCCATCAATATCTCTTCGATCTTTTTTCGTTGGTCTACCTGTCCCTTTAGCCCGGTAATACTCCTTGGTTTGACGCAGCATATCCAAATGCTCAAAAGCCTCTGCTGGCGTTTCGTCTTTGCGGTAAATATCCACCAACTTAGCCCCTACCCTGTTTTGGGGAACATCTAAAACCGTCAGTTTATACACAATCTGATCTTTCCTCAACGTAATCTTATCGGTGGGAAAAACTTCGCGTGAAGGCTTAACGGTTTGCCCATTTACTGTAATATGTCCTTTTTTACACGCCTCTGTTGCAATGTTTCTAGTTTTGTAATACCGTACACACCACAAGTATTTATCAATACGCATAATTATATATTAAAATTCTTCATTAATCAAGACAAAAATAAAGTAAAATTGTATCTTGCACTACTAAAATAATTCAAAAATAATGAATAGACTATTTTCTATTTTTGGGATTCTTACGCTTGTTATTGCAACAATTAGCTGTAATAAAAGTGATGATTCAGGAAGTTTTAAACCTGAGCCTCTCAAAGATGCCCATGAAGTATATGTAAAAAACAAAGAATCAATCCTGAAGTACCTAAAAAACAACTACATGATTGAGCGCAATGGTGTCATTACTTTTGACAGTATTACTAGCGTGGATCACACCAATGAAAAAGCTGTTTTTTACGATAGTCGTTTAGACTCTATTGTGGTTAATAACGAAGATTATGCCGCTTTTACCTTGGTAGATCCCTATGACCGAACTAAAACGATTTACAAGTATTCTAAATCAGCAGATACGGTTAAATACAAAATATATTATTTAGTATTGAACGAAGGACAAGGACAAAAAAGCGCTCCTGTTGATTCAATTTTTGTCAAGAGAGCGAGTATTAACTTAAAAAATGAGCGTATTACCTCTAACAACCATCCAACCACAGGTGGATTCTATTCTTTTCCTCCAACAGTTGCAGAGCTAAGAAATTCAGTACCGGCTCCCTTGCGTATGCACACAGGGGAACGTCAAATGTTGAAATTTATCAAAACTGCAATAAGTTCGGGAATTAACCCAGATGGAACAATTTCTTTTGATGAGACTACAGCTGGACGCATTATCGTATTTATGCCTTCTGGTATTGGTCAATTTAACAGTGGATATGACAAATTAAAAGCATATGAACCTTATATTTCGGACTTAACACTAGTTAGTACGTTTGAAAGAGATCACGATTTGGACGGAATTCCCTCTAAATTTGAAGTGAAACCTGAAAAAATAGGAACGGAACTAACGATTCACGATTATTTTGATTTGGATACAAACAATGACAATGTACCAAATTTCCTAGATATTGACGATGATGGCGATGGAGTTCCAACGCGAATTGAATTGCAGTATAAGGATGCAAATGGAAAAATCAAACACTACAACTACGACGCTCCAGAGCTCAAAACATGTTCTGGTACACCGCGTTACCTAGACAATACTTGTAAACCATTTATGGTCGATGGTGAATGGGTTTGGCCAAGCAAATAAACTGCGTTTTACAACATATAAAAAAAAGCAGTTGATAATCGACTGCTTTTTTTATCATAGATCAAAAAAAAGAGAGGGTTCCCTCTCTTTTTTTATTTACTTTATTTACGTTTTATCTTTTAAACTTTCTGTTGATTACCAATTCGGCTTTCTCAACAATATTAGTTGCTTTTAAACCATATTTTTCCATTAATTCATCTGGCGTACCTGATTCACCAAAAGTGTCCTGTACAGCAACGAATTCTTGTGGCAATGGATTGTTTACCGCCAATACACGTGCTACGCTTTCACCTAACCCCCCTAAGAAATTGTGTTCTTCTGCTGTAACCACACATCCTGTTTTAGCCACTGAACGCAAAATAGCTTCTTCATCTAAGGGTTTAATGGTGTGAATGTTGATCACCTCTGCAGAAATTCCTTTCGCTTCTAATGTTTCAGCAGCCAATAAAGCCTCCCATACCAAATGACCTGTTGCAACGATAGTCACATCTGTTCCTTCTTGTAAAAGAATCGCTTTACCAATTTCAAACTTTTCGTTTTCTGGCATAAAATTAGGTACAACTGGACGTCCAAAACGCAAGTAAACAGGCCCCTCATATTCAGCAATTGCTAAAGTAGCCGCTTTCGTCTGATTGTAGTCACATGTATTAATTACCGTCATACCAGGTAACATTTTCATTAAACCAATATCTTCCAAAATTTGGTGAGTTGCTCCATCTTCTCCTAGGGTTAATCCAGCATGTGAAGCACAAATCTTAACATTTTTCTCTGAATAAGCTACGGATTGACGAATTTGATCATATACGCGACCTGTTGAGAAATTGGCAAATGTTCCCGTAAAAGGAATTTTCCCACCAATGGTCATCCCTGCTGCCATCCCAATCATATTTGCTTCAGCAATTCCTACTTGGAAAAAGCGCTCTGGATGATTTTTCTTGAAATCGTCCATCTTTAATGAACCAATTAAGTCTGCACACAAAGCAACAACATTTTCATTTGTTTGCCCTAGTTCTGTAAGTCCAGCTCCAAAACCTGAACGCGTATCTTTACTTCCTGTATTTGTATATTTTTTCATGATAATTCTCTAAAGTCAAAAAGATTAATAATCTCCAAATGAAGTTTCTGGGTTTTGTTTTAGCGCTTCTTCTAATTGAGCATCATTTGGTGCTTTTCCATGCCAAGCATGTGTTCCCATCATAAAATCAACGCCATTCCCCATTTCTGTATGTAATAATACACAAACTGGCTTTCCTTGTTTTGCTAAGGCTTTCGCTTGCTCGTATCCTGTTAGAATCGCATCAATTGAATTTCCTTCCTTGATTTCGATCACTGTCCAATCAAAAGCTTCGAATTTTGCTTTCATTGAGCCCAAATTCAAGACATCATCTGTTGGTCCATCAATTTGCTTTCCATTTAAATCTACTGTCGCAATTAAATTATCTACCTTATTAGCAGAAGCATACATAATCGCCTCCCAGTTTTGACCTTCTTGAAGTTCACCATCACCTAAAAGTACATAAACCAAGTGCTCATCCTTATTTAATTTCTTTGCTTGAGCCGCTCCAATCCCTACAGACAATCCTTGTCCTAAAGATCCTGAAGCCATGCGTACACCAGGTAATTTATCGTGTGTACAAGGGTGTCCTTGCAATCTCGAATTCAATTTTCTGAAAGTAACTAATTCTGATACTGGAAAATATCCACTACGAGCTAATACACTGTAAAATACAGGAGAAATGTGCCCGTTCGATAAAAAGAAAAGATCTTCTCCTTCTCCATCCATAGTAAATGCTTCTTTTCGATCCATAATGGATTGATACAAAGACACTAAATACTCTGCACATCCTAATGAACCTCCTGGATGCCCAGAATTCACCGCATGTACCATTCTAAGAATATCTCTTCTTACTTGTGTAGTTAACTCCGTTAGTTGTTGTGTGTTCGGTTTCATTATTTCGACAATCTAAATTTATTATGCAACAAATATAAAACTTATTTACTGTACTCTATATTATAATCCAACGAATCTAATACCGAGTTCCACCTTTTTTAAAGTTGAATCGCTCTTGCTAAAAAGAATGTAGTAAGTTTGTATTCGGTCGCTTAAAAACAGGTGTATGTTACAGATAAAAGAGTTAACTATTGGCTATCCAACTGGACGAAAACAAGTGAAGGTCATTCAAAAAAACATGACGCTTGACCTTACTCCTCATTCGTTAACAACCGTATTGGGTGTCAACGGCATTGGCAAATCAACCCTATTGCGCACCTTAACAGGTCATCAGCCTCCTTTAAGCGGTTCCATTACGCTTCATCAAAGAGAACTTGCTTCCTATCCCCCCCATGAACTGGCAAAAGAAATTAGTGTTGTACATACAGAACCGATTCCTCTTTCTAATCTACGCGTATCCGAAATGCTGCAAATTAGCCGTACTCCTCATGTAAATTGGCAAGCAAAATTGACAAAAGAAGATCAGTACTGGATTGACAAAGCAATTGATTTGACCACTATCTCTTCTTTTGTGCATCACCCCCTAACAAGTTTAAGTGACGGTCAATTACAGCTCGTTTTAATCGCGAGAGCTCTCGCACAAAACACTCCTATACTGATCTTAGATGAACCCTCTAGTCATTTGGATCTCAATCACAAGGTAAGATTATACCAACTACTTCGCGACCTAACAAGAGAAGAAAATAAAACCATTTTATTTTCCAGCCATGATATCGAATTAGCCCTTCACTTTGCAGATGAAGCATTGGTACTTCAATCGAGTAGTTATACAAAAAACACCGTTGAAGCAGTGATCTCCAACGGTGTTTTTGATGATTTTTTTCAAGAAGATTGCTTGCAATTTGACAGGCAAAATAAGCGATTTATTCTTGTCCAGTAGTACTAGTATGTCGTTTGTTTTTTGATACATTTTCGATCGTCCACTTAATTTGCTTTTCAAATGGTTCTTTGCGAAATGGACAATCTTGTTTACTGCAAATCTTACATGAAAAAGTCTTACAATCATCCATGTGAACGAATAATTCCAAATCTGATCCAAACTGATCACTGATCTCTTTTTCCAACAATTCCACTTCCTTGTGCCCTTCTACAATAGTAAAATACCAAGGAACTGTCATATGACAATCGAAGTGCAAAACACTTCCATATTTTATAATTCGCATATTATGCAAATCAATCCAATTCTCTTTTCGATTGGTTTCTAAATATGCTACTACTTCATCCAATAGCGCCTCATCTGTTTCATCCATAATTCCAGAAACTGCGCCTCGAACAATTTTATACCCTGTTGCAATAATAATAAAAGCAAAAATCAAGGCTACTCCACTATCGAGCCAGTGTAAATTAGTAAAGTACAACAGGAGTAAACCCAAAATAATTCCAATAGTTGAATACGTATCGGACTGTAAGTGTTTTCCACTAGCGACTAGCGCCAACGATTTATTTGTTTTTCCTTTTTTGATTGCGTACCAACCTAAAATATAGTTGACAACAGCAGTAACCCCTACTAGAAAAATCCCGTAATCTAATTGTCCTATAGGCTGTGGATTCATAATATTGCGTACGCCTTCAAAAATGATGAAGATTCCCGCCATAATAATCAATCCTCCTTCTATTGTTGCGGAAATAAACTCCACTTTTCCATGTCCATAGGGATGATTTCGATCTCGAGGTTGAGCAGATAAATACAGGCTGTATAAACCGATAAAACCACTAATTACATTGACCACACTTTCCAATGCATCTGTAAAAATAGCCACAGATCGAGTCATATACCATGCAACTAACTTGATAATAAACAACAGTACGCCTACAATTGCTACTATTTTTTGAAATTGGTAATTCTCATTTGCCTTACTATGCATACCCCTTAGTTTTACAACGTTGCTACTTCTTTTACTTCGCCTACTTGTAAGCCTGCGAGTGCGATATCCCCAACTCTTACTCGAACCAATCGCAAGGTTGGAAATCCAACACTTGCCGTCATTTTTCGCACTTGCCTAAATTTTCCTTCTGTTAATACAAGGCGGACCCAACTCGTCGGTCCATGTCTTTCGTCTCGTATTCTTCTCCCTACACCAATCCAATCGGGAACCTGATCAAGTGCTTCGACTTCGCATTCTTTAGTGAGATACTTCTCTCCTTTTACCCCAATCTCCACGCCCTTTCGCAAGATTTCAACAGCCTCGGCTGTAATCTGACCATCGACTTGTGCATAGTACTCCTTTTCATATTTCTCTCCGCGCACACGCTCACTCGTCATGCCATCCGTGGTAAGCAACAACAGGCCTTCTGAATTTTCATCCAATCGCCCTATGGCCATTGTCCCTTCTGGAAAGTCAAATAGCTCGCCTAATTTTTTTTTATTTCTTTTCTTTTCATAGATAAATTGACTGATATAGCCATGTGGTTTATAGAGAAGAAAGTGTCTGTGTTCCATTTTATGTATGCTATTTTTCAAATGTCTTGTTGTAGAAAGCGTTAATCGCTTCAATATAACCCTCGCCGTGATACGTTTTCGTCATCGCCTGAAAACCTTGTAGATGTCCTCCTTTGTAGGCTACAACTTCACTCTTGGGGTTTAGTGGTTTCACGCGATTACTATCTTGCATCGTCGTCAACCCATCGCGATCACCTACAATAAACAACACAGGAAGGGTTAAATGAGTTAATGCTTTATCGTATGCTCGAGCGCCTTCAGGTAAGTGTGTTTCTTTTTCTAAAAAATGATCCAAACGTTCAACAATCACTTTGGGATCCACAACAAAACCATCCGCGATTAAGTAATCATAGGGTTGTACATCTTGAGCTAAAACAGCGGAAATTGTCCCCATAGACAACGCCCAAACACCTATTTTTGTATTGAATTTTTCTTTTGTATAAGCGATTACTGCCTGTAGATCTTTCGCAAACTCATCGTAATACAGCATATCTTCTTCTATGTCAAAAGCATCACTCGCACCAAATCCGCGATAATCAAACATAACTACAGTATAGCCTTGATTGACTACCTCAATGACTTGTCTCAACCAATAAGACATATTACCTGCATCGCCATAGGCTAGAATCAAGGTTCGATTCAATCGCTTCTCGTCATTGGGATATAATGTCCATGAATTTAACGCATAACCATCTTCAGTCTTGATCTGTACTTCCTCATAGCGAAAGTTAGAGTTTGCTGGCGTGTCTGTGTATTCTTTTATTGGATTTATTGCCAGTACAACTTGCGCAAATAACAAGCTCAACAAACAAAATAAATGCTTCATTACTCGTCTTTTTTGAATTGAAAATCAAAGATACGACAATCCTCCTTTATGGATAATTGCATTTACCCGAAAAAAACGTTTACTAATGATATTCTAATTTTTTAAATACTCATCTAAAGTGAAGGGATAAATTCACCCGTGAAAAAGCGGAGACATTATAAGGCTTTCATTTAATTAATTCATACTTTTGTTAGATATAAAATTTAATACTATGCAACATATTATTGATCGTTTCATCAGTTATATTACTGTTGATACAGAGTCTGATCCTTCTTCTCAAACGTGTCCTAGTACTGAAAAGCAATGGGACTTAGCAAACAAACTAGTTGAAGAATTAAAACAAATTGGTCTAGAAGACGTAACAATAGATGAGAACGCATATGTGATGGCTACTTTGCCTAGCAATGTAGAGCATGAAGTACCAACGATTGGTTTTATTGCTCACTTTGATACATCACCTGATTTCTCTGGTGCAAATGTAAAACCACAGATTGTTGAGAACTACGATGGTGGCGATATTGTTTTAAACAAAGAACAAAATATTGTACTATCTCCTTCATACTTTAAAGATTTATTACAATACAAAGGACAAACACTAATCACAACAGACGGTACTACTTTATTAGGAGCGGATGACAAAGCAGGAATTACAGAAATCGTTTCTGCTATGGAATATTTAGTGCAACATCCAGAAATTAAGCACGGAAAAATTAGAATAGGATTCACACCAGATGAAGAAATTGGTCGTGGGGCACACTTATTTGACGTGAAAAAATTTGGTGCAGAGTGGGCGTATACTATGGATGGAAGTCAAATTGGAGAATTGGAATACGAAAACTTCAATGCAGGATATGCTAAATTAACTTTCTCTGGTAAAAGTGTTCACCCAGGATATGCAAAAGGGAAGATGATCAACTCTATTCTTTTAGCCAATAAATTCATCAATAAGTTACCGAAAGACGAAGTTCCTCAAAAAACAACAGGTTACGAAGGATTCTTCCACGTTCACACGGTAAGTGGTAGTATTGAAGAATCTGTAGTTGAATTAATCATTCGCGATCACAACCTTAAAAAATACGAGCAACGCAAAGTATTTATTGACAAATTAGCGAAGAAATTTAACAAAAAGCACAACAAAAAATTCGGAGGACCTATCGTTTCTTGCGAGATTGGAGATCAATACTTCAACATGAAACAAAAAGTAGAGCCTGTAATGCATATTGTGGATACAGCTGAACAAGCGATGAAAGATTTAGGTATTAAACCATTGATCAAAGCCATTCGCGGAGGAACAGATGGATCACAATTATCATATATGGGATTACCATGTCCAAACATTTTCGCAGGAGGACATAACTTCCACGGAAAATACGAATACGTTCCCGTAGAGAGCATGGTTAAAGCAACCGAAGTAATCGTTAAGATTGCGGAATTAACTGCTCAAAATGCGGCAAAATAATAACAATCGTTATTTTATATAAAAAAAGGAGATTCGCTTGGATCTCCTTTTTTGTTTTATTGCTATCTAGTTATCTTCTCATTGCCAATCAAATGTCGCTTTAGCTCATTTTCTTGTTCTAGTAGTTCAACTTCAACTGCTCTTCGTTTTACTTTTCCTTCTTCCTGAATGCGGACAATTTCATCTATTGTACTAATAATATCGGCATTTACTTTGCGAATCGTTTCAATATCCACTATTCCTCGCTCCGTTTCTTGTGCAATTTTAATGGTTGAATCTTTCAACATTTCACTATTTCTAGTCAGCAATTCATTTGTTGCATCTGTTATGGCCTGTTGTGCGTTCAGCGCTTGTTGAGATCGCGCAATTCCCAAGGTCAAAATCATCTGATTTTTCCACAAAGGTATCGTATTTACAATACTCGATTGTAATTTCTCCATCAACATTAAACTATTGTTTTGCACCATTCGAATCTGAGGAGAAGATTGTAGGATAATCATACGCGTCAATTTCAAATCGTGTACTTTTCGATCGAAACGGATCACTTGTTGTTCTAAATCTTTATACGCTTGAATTTTTGCAGGATCTTGTTCTTGCTCCACTTCAGCCTTGACTCTCGGTAATTCGATTGTATTCAATTCGCGTAGTTTCTCATCCCCTGCTGCAATATACAAAGACAGCTCTTTGAAGTAATTTTTATTTTCATCGAATAGCTTATCAAACATCGCAACGTCCTTCATCATTAACTTATAATGGCGTTCTAGTTGAAGCTCTATCCCATTAATATTTGTTTCAACCTTATTATATTGCGCTTGTAAACGGGCTATTTTCTTCTTTAAGGTATCTAAAAAAGGAAAAAAACTTTTCTTAGTTGCAATTCCTTCAAATGATTTTACCTCTTCGCGCAAAGAGACTAATATTCCTGAAGTTTCTCCTAAATCTCTTGTTTGTACTTGCTTTAGAATCTCAGTAGCAAAAGAACTCGCTTTTAATTGACTACTTGATCCATATTGGATCACCTGTGTTGTATTCGTTAAATCAATACTTTTTTTATAGTTATCAATTTTCGCTAATTCCTCGGGTGTAAATTCTACTTTAACCTCCGATGCAGTATTTTCAGCGCGCATTTGTTGAATATCTTTTTCCATATTTTAGTTCTAAATAGTTGCTCTTATTTTTTATAAGCTTTAATGAGTATATAGTAGATTAGTTTACATTTTTATCCGTAAAAAGCCCTTAGTAACACCTGAATCTTTTAAAGCAAACCATCCTCGCGTAAGGAAGCTAAATAAACATCTGCTTCTACATCTGCTTCGCGATTTTTTTGCTTCAGTTCGTCCAATACTTCTTGTCGAATCGCACTCAAGGCAATATCCAATGTATGTCTGAGTTTTTCCTTGACACGGTGAATCGATTTTCCTTCTAATTTACTCAATTCCACTTGGTGAAATTGCCTCAATAAACTCGTTAAAGAAAAAACATGGCGCTCAATAAACAAAGCCGTCTGCCCTTGTTTCAGACTTTCAATCTTTGCCATCAACGCAATTAAATCGACAATTTGACGGGATACACCTTCATCTACAATAGCGATATCCCAGCGTTCTAATTCCTCAATAAAACTTGGTATCGTATTCACTTCTCGTATTGCCTTACTCCTGATAAGTGTAAGATAATCATAGTCTTCCCAATCTAGTGCTATAAATTCTTTCAGATGCTCACGTTGTAAAAATTCTCTCGTATTTGCTCCTAACAAAATGACGGTATAAAAGAGAAAACTACCAAATAACAACATGCTCAGTACCATATGAAAGTTGTCATTAAAGCGATAAGAAATTTGAATCAAGGTAAACAGAATAATCCAATTCAGTACATTGAGAGCAAATAAAATACCAACGCCCCATAATCCCTTCATCATTTTGGCCATTTTTGCCTGTCTACCCATGTACCAAATACCTAAAGGGAGAAAGAATGGACAAAGTAAACAGCCTAAAAGTACACTTCCCTTCTTAATTTCCCATATGACGGGTTTTTCTGTTAGCCATCCCATTATATTAACCCTTTAGATTGTACATAATTCTTATAAAAATCAGCCTCACTTGTCATAGACATCACTTCTACATCAAACATGGCGATTAACTCATTTTCAAACGCTTTTTTCGCTAATCCGATTACATGGCGTAATTTGGTTTTAAATTGCTCCGTTTCAGGATCAACTAAAGGCAAATCTTGTAATTCAATATACTGCTTTAGAATACTCTCCAAAGCGGAAGAATGCTTCAGAAAGAAGAGTTTGCTTTTTGCCTCTTCTTTTTCCACAATCAAACCAGCCAAGTGCTCCATTTCTGCCAAATCGCTTTGCATGGTAGTATCCCCTATTTTTGCTCGAAAATCTGCTAACATAGCGGAGAAAATATCCTTTTCATCAGGTTCATTTAACTGCAATTTCAAAAGATTATCTTTTACTTCGCGATAACTATAGGAAACATCGGCTTCTAATTTCATATATTTCTTCAAATCCAATCGCTCTAGGTATTCCCGCATATAAAAGGACATGTAAACGACAAAAACATAAGCACTACCTAACATTATAAAAACTGTCTCTAAAAAGTCATCACTGCCTTTGGTTGAAGGAGAACTAGAAATGAGTATTGCAAGTATAACCACAACATGAATCGCTAAGACAATCAACGATTTTATCGCCCAAGAAACATAAGATACTCGATAGGCAGCTAAAAAAATAATTAAAGGACCAAAGGCGCCATGCGTTAATAGCGAACAAGTCGCCAATAGTAAAAATAAAGAGAACGTTTGAGATAATTCCCACAACCGACTTCTATCTGTATATCTTCCCATACAACTTCGTAATTTCCATTACATAGAGCCAAATAAATATACTCTAATCAAACCAAATTTCACTAATAAAAGTTAAAATAACAAGTATCAAATCGTTTTTTAATTCATTTAATACTATAACAAAAACTTATACACCACATCTAGTACAACGATCGTCATTTCAATTGAAGCCGATACAGTTTTTCTAGTTTATCTTGCACATTCGTCCAAACCTTTTTAGTCTTTTTTATACTCAGATCGCAACAGGGCCATTACGATCTTATCGTGGTAAATTCCGTCGCGATAACAAGCTTCTTTCAGTACCCCTTCAACAGTAAACCCAGCTCTTTTATACGCTTTGACTCCACCATAATTAAGTTGAGAAACCGTAAGCATAATGCGATTCAACTGCAATACATCAAATCCGTAAGCCAAAATTTCCGCAGTGACCTGGGTACCGATCCCCTTCCCCCATTGCGATTTATCTCCAATAAAGATAAAATATTCTCCACTGTGATTGAGCGTCGATATACCACTTATCCCTGCATAACCAATTAACTGTCCTGAATCCTTTAAAAACACGCCTATAGTATAGGTATTTTGTTCGACAAACAAACTTTCATACCAGCCATCTATTTGTTCTTTTGAAGTTAACCTCTGAAAAAGACTCAAGGAATACTTGATCACTTCTTCATCGTTAATCCAGGTATAAAAAGGAGTTACATCTTCTTTGGACAAAGGTTTTAATTCAATCATGACTGTTGTATTTAAATTGTATTTAATAACCAAAGATAACCTTCATTCTCAAAAAACACGCACTTTTATCTCAATAAAAAAAGCCCTGACACAAAATGTCAGGGCTTTTTAGCTTGTATAGATGAAAGGATTAGTTTCCTTTTTCCATTCTTTCTTTCAACTCAGCAAGAGCGTCGATGTCTCCTAAAGTTGTTTTTTCTGCAGTGTTTACAGAAGTTTCAGCTGTTTTCACATTTTTCTCTTCTTCTTCACGGAAGATAGAAGTGTGAGAAGCAACTACTCTTTTGAATTCTTTGTTGAACTCGATGATTTTGAACTCAGCAGCATCACCTTTTTTCAATTTCTTCCCGTCTTCTTTTTCTAAGTGACGAGTTGGAATGAAAGCTACTACATCTTCTTCGAAAATTACAGTAGCACCTTTGTCAACTAATTCAGAGATTTCACCATTGTGGATTGTACCAACTGCATAAGCATCTTCGTATTTATCCCATGGGTTAGCTGTTGTTTGTTTGTGTCCTAAAGATAATTTACGTCCTTCAACGTCTAACTCTAATACAACAACATCTAATTTATCTCCAACGTTTACAAACTCAGATGGGTGTTTGATTTTTTTCGTCCAAGATAAGTCAGAGATGTAAATTAATCCATCAATTCCTTCTTCTAATTCTACGAATACACCAAAGTTTGTAAAGTTACGAACGATACCTGAATGCTTAGATCCTACTGGATATTTAGCAGTGATATCTGTCCAAGGATCTTGTGATAATTGTTTAATACCTAAAGACATTTTTCTTTCTTCTCTATCAAGAGTTAAGATAACTGCCTCTACTTCGTCTCCAACTTT
>JASLHL010000141.1 GCA_030152225.1 Flavobacterium sp.
CACAAATCTCACAGCTGTATTGCATCAAAAAAACCCCATCTACAACGAGATGAGGTTTTCTTTTACACGACAGGGTACTGTCTATGTGGGAGCTAAAATAAAATAAACGCTTTATGGTTTCGATTCAAACAGGGGCAAATACAAGCCTTCTGCTTCTGGAAGATCGAATTGAAGTACGTTGCTGATGATAACAGGAATATCTTCTAAATTCAGTTGATCGATAACCAATCCTTTTTTTAGTCCTTTCCCATAGGCAACAAATCCGGTATAAATCTCGTGGAAATTGGGGTAATACCCGTGTTTTCCCCCTTTACTAGGCGAAAGTACTTCTCCTGTGGATGCGTTAGAAAAGGCATACCCTAACCGACCTGATAGGGCTAATTGGGCCTTGGGTTCTCCCCCTCTTGCGCGGATCATTGGCTCAGTGATCAACTCAAACATCGCTTGGTATTGCTCAGGTAGTTGCTGAATTAAACGTTGAACATCAGCTACAATTTTGGTGTCCTTTGGATTTTTAACCTGCAATACTGCACTTCCTCCAGTGGAAAAGAAAAAAGCGCGATCGAGTAAACCGGCTTCTTTCAGCCAAATATTGGGTGCTAGGCTAAAATTCGTCGATACAAAACCGTGATCACCCGTAACCAATAGGAGGGTTTGCTCTGCTAAACCTGCTTGTACAACAGCTTCCCATATCATGCCAACCGCATGATCTGCCCCTGCAATTGCACGAGCGACCTCATCACCTTCTCTTCCTTGGCTGTGTTGTGCACCATCCGTAATAGGCAAGTGAATCGTTAATAGATTGGGTTTATACGTTTTGATGAGGTAAGCCGCACTGCGTCCCAAGTTCGCATCCATAGCCAAACTACTCAAGTTAAACTGGTTGTAGTGAATCTGCCCCAACGCCTGGGTCAGAATCTCATCGAATAAACCTTCAGGGGTAGCAAACGCCTTGGTCGGTGTAATGCGATCCATTGGTCGTTTAAAGTCCCATATTTCAGGTAGGTTATAATCAATACCCGCATTGTGTAGCGTAATAGGCCAAGAGACAGAGGCTGTTGTTAGCCCTTTCTCTTTGGCTTTTTCCCAAATGGTCGGTACCTGAATATCCTTGCTATCGTAAATCCACTCCCCTGGCTGTCCTTGTTCTCCTACTGTCGTATTGTAGTAAATACCGTGTTTATGGGGTAAAGTACCCGTGGATAAGGTGGTATGTGAAGGATAGGTTACGGAAGGAAAGATCGTGCGTACCCCATTGGCAGACACCCCTTCCTTAGCCATTTTTTTTAAGTTGGGTGTCCCCCATTTTTCCTCTTGGTAAAATTCGGGGCGAAACCCATCAATACTCACCAAGATCACGTGTTTACTATCTTGAGCGAAGCTTATCAAACTAAAGGCAACGCTAAAACTCAACGCTAGAATTCTTTTTTTCATCTGTTTTTTTTTACTTTACTAAAGGCATGATATACGGGCTATTCTTATGAGCAACCAGTACTTTATTCATATCGTATTTCATGGTTACTACACCTGTTACTGGATCAGTAGTAAAATCATCCATTCCCGCTTGCAATGGAATAAAATCGGGAATTAACGCCTTGGTATAGGCAGCCGTAACATAAGGGTTATTGCCCTCTTCAATCTGTGAAATCGGGTATTTAATTCCCAAATCTGTCAAACGACGACCTTCGCTAATAAAGATTTCTTGACGTAACAAATAGATGATGTACAACAACTCATCTGTTGAAGTAAGGGATTCAATATCCGCTTGGGTCACTTTTGTACCCGACACCTTACTTACTAGTACTTTGCCTTTTTGACGATCCAATACATAGCCTTGTTTTTCAGGTGCTGTTGCATCAAAGCGAACACCGACCTCTTTGAGTGGGTAATCCGAGCGAATTCCACCATTTCTCGTTTCTTTTTTATCGTCTACTAATTCAGTTGGTCGAGCGGCTACGACTTCCAAAAGCTCATAGAGGTACTGCTTACTCCCTGCTAGATCTTGCGTAGCCAATGCCCACTCAGCCAAGATAAGATAACCCTCTTCTGCTTTAGCCAAAGCCAGTTCCTTTTGATCATTTTGAGGGGTACCCACAGCAAAGAACTTAGGGTCCAAATAATCCAAACGCGGTAATGGAGCTAAGCGATTAGGCAAAGCGTCATAGGTCGCATTTTGCATTTCATTGGGTACATTATTCTTTCCGTCAAATTGGATGGTATACAGTAAAGTAGGCATTGTAATGGCAATTTCAGCATATTGCTTGGCTTGGGCTTTATTACCCAAACGATAGTGGGCTCTTGCCATAAACAAAGCATACGCATTTTTTACCTCTTCTTTCGTTTCCATCTCATAGGCAAGGGCAAAACTTTCTACCGCCTTGTTGAGCATGTCTGTCGTTGTACTGATTTTTCCTAAATTCGACTCGGGTAGGCCTAGGAAAAACTCCCCTCCTAAAAGCTGGGCATATCCCTTGCAAAAGTGCATAAAAGCCACCTGTTCTTTGGTTAAGGTTGGGTCTTTGGGTAAAACTACTTCCAATCCATAGACCGCCATTTCACGCAACGCTTGAATACTCGCTTGTAAGTTATTGACATCGGGATCGAAATAGTCTATTTGAGGTTGATCAAATACTTTAGAATATTGGGTGTAGTTGTTAAAGTAATTATCGGAGGTAATCTCTGCATTGATCACGACTATATTGGTGGTCAAAGCCAGTTGTTTTTGCAAACCTATTACCCAACTATGTCCAGCATTGGGTTTGTTTAAGTAGTTGTCTTCTGTTACATAAGGATTGTCTACACAGCTCACCATTGTTAGGGCCACTGTAAAAACAAAACTAAGGGCAATTGTTATTTTTCTCATGATTTTTCGACTTAGAAATTAATTTTAATAGAACCTAAAAACTGTCTTGGAGCAGAATAGGTCGCATAGGCAATCCCTCCTGTTGAAGCTCCGCCTTGTCCTTGTGCAGCACCGCTAATTGTCGCCTCTGGATCAAAAGAAGAAGCGGTAAAATTGAACGGATTCGCCACCGTAAATCCAAAGGTGATCGATTGATACAAGCTTGGATTTGATGGTCGTAAGTAGTAAGACAACCCAATGGTTCTAATTTTGAGGTAATCTGTTTTTTCTACGAAGCGGTTGGTTAAATTCAACCAGTTCTTTCTGCCGTTTTTCTCGATTTCCTCCATAGGTACAAAATCATCAGAAGCACCGTAGTTGTATCTAAACTGAGCATCCCAATTGGCTGCATAGCCTCCCGTTTGATAGTTGGCATTGGCGAATAAGCTCCAATTTTTATAGCGTACATTCAACCCTATATTTCCAAACACTTCGGGAATGGTATTCCCCAAATACGCCTGTGGAATTGTTTCTTCTAGCGTACCATCTGCTCCAATCACGCCGTAATTCCCGCGGATAAACCCAACAGGTCTTCCTTCTTCTACTACGGTTTGTAGGGTTCTCGCACTAAAACCATTGATGTTAAACGCTGGGGCTCCACCGGTACTCAACACCTTGTTTTTTAAGGTATTCACCGATCCTGTTAGCGTTACATTCCAATCTTGTAGCGCCACTACATCTAAGGAAAAGTTCATTTCAAATCCCTTGTTTTCAATCGTTCCTATGTTGTAGAGTTGGCTCTTAGTATAACCACTTGATGGGGCTGGTGGTACATAGAACAAGGCATCTTTTGTTTTAGAATAGTAGTAGCCCAATGAAAGCGTTAGGCGGTTATTCCAAAAGGAAGCATCTACACCTGTTTCCCATGTATGGGTTTTCTCAGGGCGTAAATCGTCATTTCCAGGTTGACTGAAACGCGTGGCTTGATCACCTAAATACCCATCAAATGCTACAGTACGCTCATTGGCATAGGCTGGTGGTAAATTACCTGCTACCCCATAACTTCCGCGTAAACGCAGCGTATTGACAATTTTGTTGGTAAACCACGACTCTTGTGATAGCATATAGGACGCTCCTACTTTAGGGTAGTATTGTACGCCTATATTCTTTCCAAAAGACGGATTGCGGTCTCCGCGAATTCCTAAATCCAAAAACAATTTATCCTTATACCCCACATTTTCAGAGAGATAAAACCCGTAATTCAGTACTTCACTGATGTATTCATCACTGGTGCGAATAGCAGCCTCAGAGATCGAATAAGCCCCATCGCGAATATTGCGTCCCTCAATTAGGGTTTGGTTGTCTGAATTTCGGAACAATTGCCCCCCTACCGTTGTGATAAAAGAGAAATCATCCACATCCACCTGATGTTGTCCATTAAATTCGACTGTTAACCCTAAGTATTTACGCTGTATCTTTTGAATGCTTCCTTGATCTTTTATTGGCTGCCCTTTGGTTGCCGTTAAGTACTCATTCGTTTCGATATTCTCCTGATCTTGAATGCGGTAATCAAGTCCACCAACTAATTTAAACGACAGGTTGTCTAAAGGGTTGTACTTAAATTGTTGGGAGGTTGTAAATCGATTCACTAGGATGTTATTGTCTTGCAAACGCTCTGCATTATCGACAAAGGTTTTCATCGCAGCATACTCTTCTGCATTGAGTTCATCCAAGCGATTATTAAACCCAGGCCCCGTTATTTTTGAGGCACCATCTTCTGCAAACCACAGTCCAGTATACCCTCCTTGGTTTCCATTTCGGTTGCGTTTGTAGGCATTGTGTACATATAAAAAGGAACTCTCATAGGTTACCTTTTCTGAAAGTTTGGCGTGAAAGCCTGAGCTTAAATCGAACTTTTGATTCTCATTTTGCTTGTGAATTTGCACCCCAGATGAGTTTTGATAGCTCGTGGAAAAATTATAACCAAACCCACTGTCGGATTCTCCATTGAGGTTTAAGCGGTACTTTTGGTAAAAGCCATTTTCAAACAGCAAATCTTTGGTGCGCTTAAAGTGTAAGAAATCAGTTGTAGGGGTTTCTACCCCCATTTCAGTATACACATTGACATAGGTTCCCGGCATTCCTCTTTTTTTTGTAAAAATCTGAATTACGCCGTTTGCCGCATCCGATCCATAGAGTGTGGTGGCTGCCCCTCCATTGATAAACTCAATTTTCTCAATATTATCCATGGGAATATCGGCAATGGAACTCATCGAAGCGCCTTGGGCACTACCTCCTAAAGAGGCACGTGTATTGTTGTTATCTAGTCGAACCCCATCGATATAAATAATGGGTGTACTGCTCAAAAAGGCAGAATTTACTCCACGAGAGCGAATCAACGAAGTGGATCCTGCTTGTCCACCTGTCAAATTGATCTGTGCATTGGGCAATTTAGTCGCTAGCAATTGATCGACGCGTTGAGCGGGAATTTTTTCCAATTCACTCGCTTTAATCACTGTAACATTATTGGCTAAACGCTTTTTTTGTACATCAGCGCCTTGTCCCGTCACCACAATCTCATTCAACATTTGATTGTCTTCTTCTAGCTTGACCAAAATATTCTGGTTACTCTTTGAAAAGGGTACCCATTTGGTTTGATAGCCCATAAAGGAAAAGGATAGGGAGATCGGCATACGAGTTACCGTCAACTCAAATTGTCCATCGAGGTCTGTGACTGCAATAAACTCATTGTTTGCATCGCGTACCGTAGCACCAATAATGGCAAGCCCCTCTTGATCAACAACCTTTCCTTTAAAGGAAGCCATCTGCTGTTGAGTTGCTGTATTGGACTGTACCAAAATCTGATTGCCTTGAGTTTGAAAAGAGATGTTGGCTTTGGTGGAAACCTCAAGCAGTAACGCTTCTATAGAATCGTATTCTTTTCCAAATTCAAAGGTTTGATTGACAGGAATTTCTTCAGTAAGGTAAACAAAGTGCTGCTGAGTCTGCATTTCTACTTGATCGAATACTTGTTTAAGCGTAGCCTTATTCTGGGTGAGTTTCAGCTTGAATGCTTTCTTTGCTTGTCCCTGTGTTTGCAATGGCATGTGGGCACGGGCATACAAAGGGGAGACTTGGGTTGCTATACCAGCGAGTGTAAGGGTAGCTAGTAAAACGCTTTTTTTCATCATCGTGTGTTATTTATTTTTATTTGTTTGGGTTAGTACAAGGGCGATTGTCTTTAGTGCGATGTGCATATGGCTTTCAACTGTCTTGACGGATAGATCTAAGACCTCGGCAATCTGATGGTATTTGAGTCCGTCTATTCGACTCATTTCGAAAATTCGCCTCGATTTAGGCGGTATTTGATCCACAATATGGAGGAGTGCTTGTCTGAGATCAGCTTCTTGTTCGGATTGAATTATATCGTCTTCGATTGTTGCGACATAATAGTTTTGTTCTACTGATTCAAACTCAAGATCTACTGTTGTTTTTCGACTCGTTTTCTTCTGTTGAAACAGCATATTCTTAGTCATAGTAAAGACGTAAACCTTGGGATTTTCAATTCTACTGAGCTCTTCTTTTCGCTGCCAGATATAGTAAAACACATCCGATACTTTTTCTTCAACGAGGTAGCTGTCCTTTTCATAGCTGCGAGCAAAACGACACAGGTATTGGTAGTACTTGACGTAAAACTGTTCAAAGGCAATTCTGCTTCCCTGGGCTATTTCCTGAAACAGCACCAGATCTTCATCGGGTTTAGGGTTGCTTTTCTGATAGAGAATATGGGGCATAAGGTTCGATTAAATAGTGGTTATTGGTTGAGGTGATACTACAAGAAGCGATAAAAGTCAAGGCTTGAATAAACGCCTCTACAGTAGGTTGATCAAATACTCCTGTAATGCGCTTTTGTGCCAATACACGATCGTGAATGACAAAAGAAACTCCGTAAAATTGATTGATTTCTTCAAGGGCTTGTGCCAGTGGAGTATTGTCGAAAATTAATTGTTGCTTTCGCCAACTCAACTGCTGGTCGACATCGGTTTTCAATCGCTTCACTTCTCCTAGGGTGGTGTTCCACAACAATTGTTCGTTGGGTTTGAGGTAGAGCTGCTCGCCATTCCCTAATTTCGCAAGGACTTTCCCCGAGAGTAAGGCGACTTGCTTTTCTTGCCCCCAGGTATTAACGCTAAACTGTGTTCCCACTACTTCAACTTCCAAGTCTTCGTGTTTGACTAAAAATTTCTTTTTTACGTTTTTGACGACATCAAAAAAAGCTTCCCCTTCCAACCAAGCCAAGCGCAAGGAATCATTTTGAGTAAACTGCAAACGCGCCTGTCCATTGAGCAGTACAACACTGCCATCTTCTAAGGTTATTTTTTTTCGCGATCCCTCCACATTGGTATAAATGCGATAGTCGGTTTGGGGAACCCCCACAGGAGATTGAAAGAGTAGAAAACTCGTGGTTAAACTACCTATCAACGCCAAAATCGCACAAGCCACACGTCCATAATAGATCGAACGCTGTGTGCGTGTTGTCGCTTGTCGCTTGGATCGATTCCAAAGTTCCTTATTCGTCGGATAGATTCTCCATAGCAAAGAGCAGGTTTCATATTCACTTTTCAATACTTCGTCAAAAAGCAAGTCTATTTCGAAGGTAATTCGCTCTTCTTCTGTACATTCTTTAGCGAGATAGGCAATACATCGTCGCTGGTTTATTTCGTGTTCACTCACAACTCTAATCCGTAGTTTGGTTTAGTAAAGGAGTGAAATAATTGATTTTACACCTAGAATTTAAGGTTATTGAATTGTTAGGTAATTATTATGCTTTTTTGGGTGATTTCACAGTTGACATTGACGGTGGACGGTTGATAGAGTTCGATCATTCCAACACTTTATTTTGGGTTATATTTCTTTCCTTTGTACCTTTGTATTTCAGTAAAATTAAGATTCGTGTTTTGCTGCACTACTTTCCAACTTTAGAGGTAGTCGTCTAGGGAAAAACAAAAAAGATAATTGATATCACCCCTCAATTTAGGCGTAATACAACTACCTTTTTAAATTCTAATAAACTAAAAAAAATACATAGTGATGAAAAAACTACTCCTTTTATTGAGCTTTATATTGGCTTTTACAACTGTACAAGCACAAAAAGCGGTCTATAAGGCAGCACCTGAAAAATTAGTAGCGCAACAGGATGTTTTTGAGGTTTCGGGCAGAAGTGCAGCTGAACTCTATCAATTAACAAAAAAATGGATGGCTAATGTATATACCAATCCGCAAAAGGTGACGAAATTAGATGAAGAAAATCAAACCCTCAAGATCAACTATCACTTTGACATTACCTCACCTAAAAAAGTAAAAGTAAAGTATAACCTACAATTTGAATTTAAAGACAATAAAGTACGCGTTACGTTTATCCATATAGGAGATACGTATTATACAAAATACACCAAATTCTTTGATGAAAATGGCACTCCTAAAAAATCTAAATCAGTACAAAAATCAATTGTGATCTTAGAGAACCATGTTGATAGATTTGTAGATGATTATGTATCTTTTTTAAAGACAAACGATAAATGGTAATAAAAAAAGCGTGTCCTACAAGGACACGCTTTTTTTAGTTAACGGTGTGTTAGCGCTAGGATTCTCCATGGCTCCTACTGTTTTAGATAAACATGATACACCTTTCTTCCACTCTTAAAACAAAACCACTACTTTTGGGGATAACCTAGCCCTCGTTAAAATTTTACCTTTACACTTCCATCCTACTCATAGGAAACACTACACTAGTTTTGCCATGAAGTAGATAAAAAAAGAGACGATGAGAATCATGCTACTTGTATGTTGCCTGCTCCTAGGGTGTACAGCAAAACTTCAAGCCCAAAATTACTTTGTTGGGCCAACAGTCAGCTACCAGTACCAAAAGGGAAGCCTCCTAAAAACGGGGATCTATTATGCGTCTGATTTTAATTCGAATCACATTGTAAAACTCGATGCTACGGCTAACTTCACTTGGGTGCAGCACAACTATGCTGTCATTCCTGAAATAGCCGCTACTTACTATTCCGAGATGTACTATATCGGTTTATTTGGCCGAGCTGAAGTAACCCCTTACACCCTCACCGCAAAAGTGGGCTTATCGGCCTTGACCGTGTTGGAAGTTGACTTTGGGTATGGATTTTCTATTGCGGATAAAACAGGCTATACTCCTATCAATGGATTTACAACCTCCTTGCGTTTTAATATTCCACTGAATAGCAAATTATAGCGTTCTCTTGATCGAAATAAGACTACTCAAGTTACTCGTCCTGATTTATTGTTAAAACTCTAAGACGAATTCTTCTTTGGTAACCCTTACTTTTTTCATGGGTGCAATCCAATCATTAGCTGGATCTGCATATCCTACATACATCAAGGACACGCTCTTTAAGCCGTGTTGCTTTAGATCTAAGACACGATCAACCACTTCATTACTGAATCCCTCTGCGGGAGTAGAATCTACTCTTAATTCAGCCGCTTGAGCTAATGCTAATCCCAAAGCAATATAGGTTTGACGAGCCGTGTGCGCAAAGTTTACTTCACTAGGTTGATTCAAATAAATTTGCTTTAATTTATCCGTATAGCTACTAAATCTTCCTCTAGGTAAATCACGTTGATCTGTAGTAAAATTGTAAACAGTATCGATTCGCTCTTCCGTATACCGATCCCAAGCTGCAAAGATTAACACATGCGAACAATCGCGCATACACTCTGGATTTAATGCTCCTTCTGCTAATTTTTCTTTAATCGCTTGATCGCGAACTACCAGTAATTTAAAAGGTTGAAGCCCTGAGGATGTCGGTGCTAACCGAGCGGCTTCAACAATTTTATCTATGTGTTCTTCACTTACTTTTTTCGTGGAGTCATACGCCTTTACAGCATGCCTCCAATTCAAATTTTCTATTAATGACATCGCTATTATTTTTGTTTATTTAAAATTTTCATCACACTATTCTTCAGCTCTAAGACCTCTTCTTCCGAAACTTGCATAGATTCCATTAATTGCTGTGGAATGTCTTTTGCCTGTTCCTCTAAAGCCAATCCCTTTTCCGTTAGTGATATTTTCACTACGCGCTCATCCTCTGGACTTCGTCTTCTTTTTACCATTCCCTTTTGCTCCATCCGCTTTAACAGAGGCGTGAGCGTTCCACTGTCCAAAAAAACTTTGTCTCCAAGTTGTCCAACAGTTTGTTCGCGCTCTTTCCACAAAACCATTAGCACCAAATATTGTGGATACGTAATTCCCAAATCATCCAAAAAAGGACGGTAGTGATGGACTATCTCTCTCGCCAAAGCGTAAATAGGAAAACATACCTGATCGTCAAGGGATAAGGAATTAATCATAAAAACTGATTTAGATATAAAAAACAAAGATACATTATTATATTGTGTACAATATAGTTTTAAGCAACATTTAAGATTTAACTATACAATACTTTAATTTCAAGCATGTTAATGCCTTTATCACTTACCAACTAGTAAGTAGTTTCTACTTGGAAACGAGTCCCCTTTTCTCTCCGCTATTGGCTTATCTTTGTTGTAGTTCTTTGAGAACATATCCTCTTAAAAATAGGATAGTTCTTGTCTTACTATTTATTAATTTACACCACGACGTACATGGTCAAACAAGCAATGCTATATAGCTTCACTCTTTTTTTAATGCTTTTTACGTTGAACAGCAGTGGTCAAGAAAAAACGAAAATGATGAACGAGAATAAAACAAACAACCCGCTCTTGTGTGATATTGAAACAGGGGTATGCGAAACACCCGACACACAAACAACACAACAACCTACAACAAACGCGCCAATACAAGGTGAGAAGATTAAAGTAGTCTATTTCACTGATCCTATTTGTTCTTCCTGTTGGGGGATTGAACCTCAACTACGCAAGTTAAAATTGGAATATGGTTCACGTATTGAAATAGACTATCGCATGGGAGGGCTTCTACCCGATTGGAACTACAACAGTGGTGGAATTAGCAAGCCCGCAGATGTTGCACAGCATTGGGATGAGGTTAGTGTATATTACGATATGCCCATTGATGGCGATGTGTGGATTGAAGATCCGTTGAGTTCTTCTTATCCGCCGTCTATTGCGTTTAAAGCAGCCCAAATTCAAGATCAAGACAAGGCGATTACCTTTCTACGCGTAGTTCGAGAAATGGTCTTCTTACAAAAGAAAAATATTGCCAAATGGGAACACTTAGCAGCGGCAGCCAAACAAGTTGGTTTAGACCTCACTCAATTCAAATCCGACTATGAAGGAAGGGCAAAAGCGCTATTTGAAGCTGATTTACAACTGGCGAAAACCTATGGTGTACGTGGATTTCCAACCCTATTTTTTGAAGGTAAAACGGGGGAAAGACAACTCGTTTACGGTACAAAACCCTATCCTTTTTATGAAACAGCCATCTTAACCCTCAACCCTCACATACAAAAACTACACTACACTAAAACCTCGGAATATTTGTTTAGCGTATACCCCACACTTACAGCCAAAGAATTTGCTGAATTAGCAGGACTATCTAGAGTTGAAAGCGAACAACAGTTACTTGAACGCACTGCAGCAGGAGTTTTGGTACAAACCGATACAAAAAACGGCTCCATTTGGGCGGTAAAAAACTAAAAAGCAATACTGTATTGAAACATAAAAAAAGGGCGACTTGAATAAGTCGCCCTTTTTTGAGGAATATTATTTTTTCAACGATGCCATATCAATAACAAAGCGATATTTGACATCACCTTTTAACAAGCGATCATACGCCTTGTTGATGTCTTGCATTTGAATCAGCTCGATATCCGAAGTAATATTGTGTTTTCCACAGAAATCTAACATTTCTTGCGTTTGTGCAATTCCACCGATTAGAGATCCAGAGAAACTAATGCGGTTGAGAATTAAGCTAAATGCCGAAACAGGTAGTGGATGTTCTGGTGCACCCACCAATGTCAAGCGTCCATCTCTTTTTAAAAGGCTGAGGTAAGCATTAATATCGTGTTGAGCCGAAACACAGTCTAAGATAAAATGCAAGGTAGCAGCATGGTTTTTCATTTGCTCTTTGTCTGTAGATAAGATGACCTCATCAGCTCCTAAGCGCTTAGCATCTTCCACTTTTGATTGGGACGTCGTAATCACCACCACATGAGCCCCCATTGCTTTGGCAATTTTCACAGCCATATGCCCTAAACCACCAATACCGACAATGCCTACTTTTTGACCTGGTCCAACTTGAGCATGACGCAAAGGAGAAAAAGTCGTAATTCCCGCACAAAGCAAAGGAGCTGTTGCTGCTAAATCTAGATTTGCGGGTACTTTTAGCACAAAATCTTCATCGACTACCACGCTTTCTGAATAGCCCCCAAAGGTTTGCCTGTTCAGGTGGGCATCGTGACTGTTATACGTTTGAATATTACCTTCTTCACAATACTGTTCCAACCCTTCTTTACAACTCTCACAGCTGCGGCAGCTATCCACCATACAACCTACCCCTACAAGATCGCCAACTTTGTATTTCGTTACCGCAGCCCCCACTTGCACTACTTTTCCTACGATCTCATGTCCAGGAACATTTGGGTATTGGGTTCCGCCCCATTCATTTCGAGCCGTGTGTAAATCCGAATGGCATACTCCACAATACAAAATATCAATTTCAACGTCCTTTGCCGTTACCGCTCTACGGCTAATATTCATCTGTTTCAAATCTGCTTCTGGTGCTTCTGTACCATATGCTTTTACGTTTTTCGTTTGCATTTTTTTCTTTTTAAGTTGATTGTAAAACTAGTTTATAATTCTGCGTTTCCTTTTGCTTTAAAGCTCAAATTACCTTACTCAAACGCTCATTTTATTCTATCGCTGTTGGTGATACGCCATACTGCTTTTTAAAAGCTGTAGAAAAGTGAGACGGATTCTTAAATCCTACCTCCAAATAAATAGTTTGAATCTTTTCTTTTGACTCTTTCAATCGGCTATAAGCTACCTCTAAGCGCTTTTTAATCATCCAGCGTTGGGGGGTTAAATTGCTTACCTTCTTAAAATCTCTCTTAAAAGTAGCTAAACTTCTACCCGAATAAAAGGCAATTTCTTCTAAGGTTAAATCATCCATATAATGATCATTTAGAAATTCTAAAATATCGATCTTCCACGGTTCGGTAAAATCAAACAACAAGGGGTAAAAGACCGCTGAATTATTAAGTAAAGCGTAAATTCCCTCTAGTAATTTGAGCTGAATCACCTCTTTACTAGGCGTGGTATTTTCCTCGAAATAGGGCGTTAAGGATTCGAATAAACTCGTAACATCTACGCGTTTTTCAACGGGGAAAACATTCGTATCTGAAACAGTAATTTCCCTCGGTAGTTTTGACTTGTTTAGCTTGCTGTAAAATTCTTTTAATACACTGCGTTTAAAGGTTAAGGAAATTCCTTTATAATGGGCATTCCCCACACTATTCTTGTGCATGATCAACTGGTGATTACGCCTAATAAACACACATTCCCCAGCTTTTACGCGGATCTTTTTATTGCGATCTTCAATGATTTGCTCGCCTGAATAGACATAAACTAATACATGCTCTGGAGCGGCATGAAAACACTTCTCACTGAAATCGGAATAACAAGACAGAAAAATTCCATCGTAATTAACGGTCTTTAGGCGATCTTTTACTTGCATCTTCTTTTACTTTTTACTTCTATAAAGATAGTCATCCTATTTTTTAAAACCTTACGCTAAGGCTCATTTCTATATACTCAAAAGCTCACTTTTATCAACGAACGGGTATAACATCAGCCACGTTAAAACAAAAAAAGAACGCCTACTAAGGCGTTCTTCTACTTGTTAATCACAATGATCATGGTGATGCTTGTGTTTATTTTTTTTCTTGTACTTGTTTTTGTGCTTCTTGTGCTTGTTTTTGTGTTCATACGGGTGATAATGATTGTACACATACACGTTGTTATTCCATTTTTCCTGTTGCTCTATGGTGAGTATATCGCCAATTTTCACGCGTATTTCTCGATATAATTGGTCTTTTTTTCGATTGAGTTCATACTCGCTATAGCGCTTGTTACTCGCCCATCGGTTGTATTGCCCTTCATAATCCCTTTGATACTGATTAATCTGGTTCCACTGGCTCTCTTTTAACCCTAAAACTGAGGCATCATCATACACTAACGAAACTAATCCTCCCAAATTAATTCCAATACTCGTGCTGCTTACTTTTGTTTGGGCGCTAGCAAACGAAGCCATCAAGACAAAGGCTCCTACAATAACACTTTTTTTCATCTTACTACCTGTTTTAATTTTCCTTTTTCATTTTGTTAGTAAGGCAAAACAATAATTGAATAAAAAAACAATCTTCAAATTATATTTCTTTTTCATAAGAAGTATACACCAAATTAAACGAGATATTGGTGATTTTCAAACACTATTCACTTAACATTAACTAATTACTACTACTCGTTTTCTGTAAACTGTTCGTTGTCAACGGTGAGTGGTGAGTGGTGAAACGTCAACTGATTACTGTAAACTTCTTCATAATTGCTTACTTTTATGCTCAAAAAGCAAAAATGAAAGAAATTTATCAACTCGAAACACTAGAAGAACTAGAGGGATTTGTAGCACAACAAACAGCTGAGGCTTTACGTCCTGTCTTACTTGAAGCCTATACACGCCTCCTTCAGTATAAAAATATCGAAGAATGGAACCACTTGGTTCGCCTCTGTGAAACCTTAGCTTTAACGGGATGGGGAGATGAAGAACCGCAAGAAGCACTTGCTTCCAAATGGATCAATGGCACCTTCTATACGGTACTACAAAATAAGCGCTTTGAAGCAAAAGAGGGAACCTCACAATCGTGGCGTAAACAAAAAGACAGCTATGTTTTAGATGGAAAAGAGGTGGATCTAACTCCATATGGTGCAACTATACTAGCCTCACAGCGAAATAAACTTCCCAAAGCACCTATTCGATATTCACGCTCAGGCAACTATCAAAAATCGCTACAACCTTTTATCGATCAACTAGATACACTTAAGACACTTCTAATTCAGGAAACACAACCTGAACGCTATGGTCATGCATTTTCCTATATTGGCTTAAATCTGTTCTTCAGTAACCACGATGATCAACATCATACCGTGCGCAATGAATACTACCACGCAGAAGAAGATGTTCCCGAAGAATTAAAAAATGCACCAGACAATTTACCGCTTTATAGCATTCGTCCTCGTTTGAAAATAAGCAACCTTTCAACCAAAGAGAATGAACTTAGACTCTTGGTTACACGCCATTTTACCAAAGAATTTGGCTTCAAAACCATACAGGAACAAAAACAAATCTTATTAGAAGATATCCTTGAAATTATTGATCAACTAGCAATCAAACTACAAAAGAAAAAAATAACTTATGACACTGAACTACTGAAAGTAGACATTGAACGCCTATTTGCGCTGTGGAAGTGATTTAGTTGACGGTTGATTGACGGGGTGGTGATTGGAAAGTGGTGAATGGAAAGTGGTGATTGGAAAGTGGTGATTGGAAAGTGGTGATTGGAAAGTGGTGATTGGAAAGTGGTGATTGGAAAGTGGTGAATGGAAAGTGGTGAATGGAAAGTGGTGATTGGAAAGTGGTGATTGGAAAGTGGTGATTGGAAAGTGGTGATTGGAAAGTGGTGAATGGAAAGTGGTGATTGGAAAATGTAGATTCATCGAACACTAAAACTTAGAGGAAAAGGGAAAAGGGAAAAGGGAGATGAGAAACCGAAACGCAGTGTAGGTTCATCGAACACCCCATCAATCATTCAGCTCAAACATTTTTGTCATCTGTTGTTTTTTCATAAAAGCAGGTAGCAAGCGGAAAGCAGCATTGCGTATGAGTACGAGTAAAGGGTGGCGAAACTGAGCAATTTGACCTAATGTCCAACTATCGCGTACAATAGCATGTGCTTTTGAACGTCTCAGAGCGGGGAATCGCTGTAGCGCTTCTTCTAGCGGATAGCGTTCCAATAATTTACTGATTACATACACATCCTCAATCGCTTGACAAGCTCCTTGTCCGAGGTTTGGCGTGGTAGCATGCGCCGCATCACCGATGAGGCAAACCCTATTGTGGTACCAGGTAGAAAACGGTTTAAGGTCATAGATTCGATCACAGTGAATAGCGGATGGATCCGTTTGTTGAATCATTTCTTTGATCCACAACGGACAATCCTCCACATAATCCCCTACGGAGGTATGGGGTTTATAGCGCCCTTCATCAATGAGAAAATACCAATAGGTCTGTTTTTCATTCAACTGCACAAACCCTAAACGCTTACCTCTACCCCAACTTTCTACTGCAGTATTGGCGTAAAGTGTAGGCAGGGTAAAAGGCAATACGCCACGCCAACATACTTGTTTAGCATTGCGCAGCGCATAAGTACCAAAGACCAATTGTCTCACGCGTGAGCGCAAGCCATCTGCACCAATTACAAAAGTATGAACCGCATGGGTTTCATCCTTAAATTCAAGGTGATACTGTCCGTGTTCATCCGTGTTAATTTCCTGTAAACGCTTATTTAATTGGATATTTTCTAGGCCTACAGCTTCCAGGAGTACTTGGTGCAATGCACTTCGATGAATGGCAATATTGGCCAATTGATATTTTTGTTCAAAAGAAGCCAAGGACGTTTGATCCAGTACGGCTAATTCCATATCGGTTAGCATCACAGTAGAAATGCGTACTCCTTTGTCAGTTAAGGCTTTATCAACTCCTAAATGGCGATATACTTGCATCGCATTATTGGCGATAGCAATTCCCGCACCCACAGGTTTGATTGCTGCTGTTGCTTCGTATACGACAAAGGAAATTCCCGCTTTCTTTAGGGCAATAGCCAAGGTTAATCCCCCTATTCCAGCACCTATGATGGCTACTTTCATGATACAACGTTAATGGTTAATCGTTCAAAGAGGAAAGATAAAGGAAATTCACCGATTAATTGCGTTCCAAAGGCGATCTTTTCCACTGCATCCACCAGCATTTACAACGGAATTCTTGCACCTAAAAAAGATTAAAACTCACGCATCAGTTGTACCCATCCAGTAAACTCCTCGTTCTTTGCTGTCAGAATATGGTAGAAATACGTTCCAGAAGGCAATAGCTTCCCTCCATCAGATTGTCCTTCCCATTGTTTGGTGTAATTCTTCTTATGGTACACCCGTTGTCCATAGCGATTAAATAGCTGAAGGGAAACCCCTCCAAAATTTTCCAAATCAAACGCATCATTCAACTGATCTCCTTGTGGTGAAATCCCCCTTGGAATAAAGCACAGGTTCTTCGCTCC
>JASLHL010000145.1 GCA_030152225.1 Flavobacterium sp.
AGTTAAATTTCATGTGTGGTGTATTAAAATTTTGATGCAATCGCTTGGGCTGCTAAAAACCCCGTTGTCCATGCATTTTGGAAATTAAATCCGCCTGTAATAGCGTCTATATCGAGAATTTCACCTGCAAAGTATAAATTAGCACAATACTTACTCTCCATTGTTTTGAAATTGACATCGCGTAGGTCTATACCTCCTGCGGTTACAAACTCATCTTTAAATGTACTTTTCCCATTAACTTGATAGTATCCTTCTTGCAATTCAGCCCCAAGAGCTTGTAGATGCTTATTGCTTACATCTGCCCAGGTTAGGGTTTCATCAATTCCCGCAGCTAGCACTAAACGTTCCCATAATCGAGTTGGAAAATCAAACACCCCTCTTTTCCACACGGTTTTCTTGGCGTGTTCGAGTTTAAAATCCTTCAGGTGATCTATTAAATCCTCTCGTTCAAACTGAGGTAACCAATTAACCACAAGGTGAAATTGGTACTTCTTCTCCGCCAATAAGCGGGCGCCCCAAGCGGATAAACGCAAAATACCTGGTCCGCTCATTCCCCAATGGGTGATGAGTAAAGGTCCTGTTGCTTCTAATTTTGTTCCTTTCACTTTCACTGTAGCTGGTGTAGCAACTCCCATTAAATCAGCAATTCGCTTATCTTTTATATTAAAAGTAAATAAAGAAGGGACAGGCTCTACTAAACGATGCCCTAAATCGGTCATCATCATCTGCCAAACTTTAGGATTGCTTCCTGTTGTAAAGACTAATTGTGTACAGGTCATTCCTTCTTTAGACGTATCTAGCTTCCATCCTTTTTCACTTTGGTAAACACTTTGCACACTTACGCCTTGTAAAATGTCAATTTTATATTGGGCTGCTGCTTGGATAAAACAATCAATGATTGTCTGTGAGGAATCAGTAATGGGAAACATACGACCATCGTCTTCAATTTTCAATTCAACCCCATATTTTGCAAACCACTCGATCGTATCTCCGCAACAAAATTGATGAAAAGGCCCAAGTAATTCTTTTGCTCCACGGGGATAATATTGCACTAATTCTTTAGGATCAAAACACGCATGAGTGACATTACAACGCCCTCCTCCTGATATTCTAACTTTCGCAAGCACTTCTTTTCCGCGTTCTACAATGGCAACTTTTAAATTCGGATAACGTTCACCCAAATTAATTGCCGTAAAAAAACCTGCGGCCCCTCCTCCTACGATGATAACATCATAATGCATAATCCCCATATTTAGCTATTTACTAAAGTTCCTTTTTTTATGTTAGTTGAAACTTTTATCTTTACAACCACAAAGATACTTACTTACAATCGCATCCATATCATTGTAAAATTAAGATTATGAAAAAATTGCCATTTTTATTCCTGATTGCTTTATTTGCTATGTGTAAATCAGTCCCCCACGGGAGCAATAACAGCAGCAGAAACAACAGTACAGACGCTCCATCCAAGGATTTAACGATTGAAGAGCGTATTGATGAAATTAAAGAAGAAAATCGATTACCTGAAGAAAAAGACGTTATTGATCTACCTGATTACGCTCAAGTACGAGATGATTTCCGCTCTGTAACGGAAAAAACAAAGGAATCCTACTTAGCAGGGATGCAAGCGAACAGCAACAAATACAGTGTTGTTATTCTTACGCAAGGATTTAAAGGAGAAAATATCGTCGTAAAAAATAGCAGCAAAACCTTTTTTAAAGGCATGGCTATGAGTGATTTATCCAATGGAATTGCCAAATCTATTCGCGTAGACAACACTGATGACTTTACTATTATCGACACCTATACCGATAGTGAAGTCGTTATTGAAAGTGATCATGCGAAGATGTTTAAATTTATTTACATCATGAAAAACAGCAGTAAAGATAATCCGTTCAAAGTAACTTTTAGCAATACTTTACGACCAGTACGTTAATGGAAACACGAGATACAATTTTACGACTCATCGAACAAACGGCTCTTATTTTAAGGGCCTTTTTTAATCAGTTGCCCTTAGAGGATCCCCTTCACGAACAGACTCGTGCGGATTTTTCTGCCCAGTTGAACGCGCAAACGGATGTAGATCTTGAGGATCTACTCCTTTTGAAGTCTTCGATTGAGTTACAGAATTATTTTACTCAACATCCTTCATTTGATTCAACCAATCAAGAGTTATTAGCTGATTTAGTTGTTGACCTAGCGGAAAAAACAAGAGCAGTAGACACGATAAAAAGTGAAGCATACAAAAGCTTATCCCTATCCCTTTATCAACTGATCAATGAAACCACTCAAACCTATAATTGGGAAAGAGAAGCAAAAATAATGCGATTAAAAGAATAACCATCTTTTTTTCTTTTTGAAAATCAATAATCCAGTAGTAACCCTCACCTCCTCTTCATCTCTTAGGATATCTTTTAGTGTGACCAACAATGGTATATCAAAATCTACAATCGTAACTAGATAATCTTCCATTCCAATAAATAAAAAAACTAAATCAACCTCCTTATGTTCTTCAGGAACTTTTAATTCAAAATTTCCATCCATGTCTGTGCCAACTCCAAGTTGAGTTCCTCTTACAATAACACTAACACCTGGCAATCCAAGCCCTTCTTCATCCATCACTTTACCTCGAATAACAACAGGCGGTTTCTCTACTTGTTCTTGTTCAAGAACACTTTCCCAATCTTTCACTTGTTGTTCTACCTTCGCTTTTTCTTGTCCTTGCACAACTGCGGTTGTTGTTAACACCAATAGATTGATCGCTGCCGCTACAATTCCCTGCAAGCCTATTCCGCGATTCGCTTTTGATTCACTTAACTCAATATCCAAATATTTAGTAGGGATACGTCCACAAATTTTCCCTTCGCGTTGGATGTGTTGAACTAATTCACCTTGCGTGTAGTTGGAAAAATCATAAATTGTCTTTTGGCAAACAGCACAATGTCGCCCTTTAGCTAAAGGGGTCATTTGGTTCCAATCTTCGGAACAAGGTTCGGGTATTTGTATGCTGTATTTTGCCATGGCTTGTTTCTTTATACGAAAAATTTATTTACTTTTTACACTTAACCAAACGCATCTGATTCTCTTCTTTGATTACATCATACGTTCCTAAGTCAGCCGTTTCTTCACGAGATTGCATACACATTCCCTCTTGATTCAGGCGATGTAATGTCAAGGCAATTTGATTGTTCTTGGTAATCGTATAAATACCTGCTGTAGTAGTAAAACAATCATTTCCACAGGGAGCGGTATAGTAAGACTCAAAGGTTTGATCCGCATTAAAAACAATAAAATCACCAAACCGTTCCATTTTAGTTGCATTAGCCGCTTGATTTGCGGGCGTCAAGACATATTCATCGACAGTTTTATACGTAATCAATTCATTCGTTTTCCATGTTCCTACCCAATCTTGTGCATGAGATGATCCACTCACAACCAAGGCAATTAGCACACTATATTTTTTCATACCACTGATCTTTATTTCTGCTTTCTATTCTATTTTTTCTTTTCCCCAGGCCACCACTTGGATTCCATCGGAATAATTAGGTGCAATCACCTCTTTTTCAGTCAGCTGAATTCCGGGTAAATCATAGGCGATTTTTAGCTGATCAAAGGCAATTTCTTTTAATTCCCAAACTTTGTGGTGTATTTGATAGCGATACAGTTTATTTTTGACATAGACATACAGGCAATAGCGCTCTGTTAACCATACTTGCAATGGATTTTTCTGTTGAACGAAAGAACCAATGGAATAATGAGCTTCAAACTGAAAGGGCTTTTTGGGATTCGAAGAAGTGTATACCCCTTTGGAGCGGTTCATGGTTGCCTTTTCATAGGGTAATCCCGATAGCTGTTTGGAAACAAATACAGAAAGTGATTTTCCTCCCTCAATAGTTAAAAAATAAACACCTGCTTTTCCCTCTTTCACCACATAGGTACGGACATTGAGTTCGTCAAAATTTGAAACAAATCCCACTGAAGGCAGCATACGCGGGCGAATTTTTTCCATGGTAAAAGGTACAACAGAGATGTAATATTTTCCTTCAAAAGAATCCAATTCCAACGCTTTGGGCACTAAAGCGCGTAGTACGTCAAAGGGAGCTTCAAAATGAAAAAACAGTAGTCGATTCCATTCTTGATAATATTTCCATCTGTCTTTAGGTAGATCCCAAGGTCTGTGTTCGACATGTTGTAAGATTTCTTTAATCATATCCTTTTTCTTTAGCTCCTTTAAAGATACTTAAATAGATTGATAGAACGCTAAAAAGGCACCCGATTAAGATGCCTTTTTCTCAATAGCTTCTTTCCATATTGCTCATACCTAAAAAGCTATTATCATACAATTGAACACATTCGGAAACTAAATCAGTTATCAACGAATTAAAACATCCTAAATATACTAAATTCCACTAAAACTACCGCCTACCTCTTGGGTCAACCCTTATTTTTCAAGAATAGCCACTGAAAACACCAAAAAACAAGTAATCTTATGAACAAATAAAACATCTGTACTACTATCTTTAGTAAAAGGAGTAAATTGACACATTCTCAATACCTTTTATCTATAAAACAAGGCGATTAATGTCTATAAACAACTAAAAACTCGCCTTTGCGTGGCGAGTTTTTGGTTCTATCGTATTTATTTATATGGCGATCATCTCTTGATAGGGAATCACTGTAGTATACCCTTTTTGGTTGAAATAGCTCGTTGGATCTTTAGGTGAAACGGCTAGGATAAAGTCACCTCCCCAAGCACCTAAGCTTTTAATTGCACCATCAAAATCAGCAAATAGCCGCTCTTGGATGGGGCTCGTTTCTAGAATAGCGCCCAAAATAGCCTCATGTTCACGGAGTAAAGTTTTAAATTCTTCCACATCTGCAGTCTTGGTCAACGCTCGGCTTATTTCGGTTACCCGTTGTATTTCCTTGTCAATTAATTCTTTTTTTGCTCGATAGGCTTCAATTGCAGCTCTACTCGACTGTTTTTCGTTCAGGTACACAAAATAAAGCTGATCCACAAAAGTGGGTTTAAAATCAATTAGCTCCACTTTAGGATGATGCAGATCCGTCAATTGATAAAATAACGCACTGCGATGTTTTGCGCAAGCTATATCATATCCACTACCCCCAAATGATTCTTGTAGCAATTGGTAAGCATTGATATCAAACCACTGCGCTACATTATTAATCCATGTTGATGACGTTCCCAATCCCCACAAGCGTGGAAAAGTTAGTTTACTCTCTACTTTAAACCCTTGCTTAGTTTGTAAAATCCTAGGATTTTGTCGATGTGCAGCTCTCAATACCTTTACGAGTGTTTGTCGATAGTCAGTACCCATTACCTCCTCTTCTGACAAGAGTTGTTCAATAGTGACTTCCTCTTGCATCCAAATCGTTCCATCCACATCATAACTCGTCCAAAGTATACTACTTTTTTTATACTCTTCCACATATAAGGACTGACCAAAAGAAGTAGGCAAGGCAAAAGCCAAAGCTCCGTCTAGCACAAGATATTCTCCTGAGATCAAAAGCTTTCCAGCACTATAAAATTCCATTTGACTATTTTCTCAGTGTTTCTAATAACTCAACAACAGCACTATGAGACACAACATTTTTTTCAAAATGCGCCACTACTTTCATGCGTTCCTCATCCGTTGCTTTAAACTGATTCAAGATATTCATTAAGTGCATTTTCATGTGCCCTTGTTGAATTCCCGTAGTAGTTAGTGATTTAACCGCCGCAAAATTTTGAGCCAACCCTGCTACGGCAATGATTTGCATCAACTGCGTCGCAGACGGCTTTTGCAGCATTTGCAATGCAATTTTCACCATGGGATGTAAAGAAGTTAATCCTCCTACCGTTCCCACTGCTAGAGGTAAATCAATCCAAAATTTAAATATTCCATCAGTTAAAGACGCATGAGATAAACTTCGGTATTGTCCATCTCTGGATGCATAAGCATGTACGCCTGCCTCAATAGCTCTAAAGTCATTACCTGTGGCTAAGACTACGGCATCTACACCATTCATTACTCCTTTATTATGTGTTACGGCTCTAAATGGTTCAATTTCTGCAATACGAACGGCTTGTACAAATTTCTCTGCAAAGAGCACTGGGTCTTGAATTTCACTAGATTGTAACGCTTCTACTGGACAAGAAACTTCTGCTCGAACTACACAATTGGGTACATAGTTGGACAAAATACTCATCACAACATCAATGGCGCTTTCTTCTTCTGAAAAAGCAGCATAAGTCAAAGCTTGCTGTTTTAATGTAGTCGCCATTTGTTCCAAACACGAGTTAATAAAATTTGCTCCCATGCTATCTTTCGTTTCAAAGGTAACGTGTAACTGGTAGTAATTTGGAATCTCTTGTGTTTTATCGCGTAAGTTAATTGATAAAATTCCTCCCCCACGCTTTTGCATATTTTGTGTAATCGAAAGTGTATCTTCAAAAAAAGCAGGTTGGATATCTTGTATAAACTGTTCTAGCTTCGCTTGATCGCCTTTGTAGATAAAGTGAACCTGTCCTATTTTTTCCGTATCTAAAATGGTTGCTTTGAATCCCCCGCGATCAGCCCAAAACTTGGCTGCTTTAGACGCCGCCGCAACAACAGAACTCTCTTCGATCACCATCGGAATGGTGTACCAAGCATCATTAATTAAAAAATTAGGAGCAACACCAAGGGGCAAATAAAAATTTGTTATTGTGTTTTCAATAAACTCATCATGCAATTTTTGTAATTCTTCGTCCGAATTCCAGTATTGCTTGATCAAATCTACGACCGTTTCTTGGTTGTTTAAATATGTTTTTGCTATCCAATTGATTTTCTCTTCCTTGTTTAGTTTAGAAAACCCATTTATACTCCCTATCATGTTTAAATAATTTAAGAAACAAAGATACATGATTCTACTGGTTTTTTTGCTTTTTGGCTTTTGGTGTTTGATGTTCGGCTTTTTTGTTTTTCTGCTTTTTGGCTTTTGGCTTTTGGGCATTTAAGAATCAATAGAGAATTACTGCTTAATAAAATAGTTCCCACTACAGATCAAAACAAAGTGGAAATCGTCACAAAATGGAGATTCATCGAACACCAAAACAACTATAACATCAAGGAGATATATTCAATAAATACCTAAACAAAATATGAATTAGATGAGATAAAAAGGCGACCAACGAAAAAGCCACCAACAAAAGCCAAACAACAAACAAACCGTTCAAACCGCGCAACGAACAAACCCCACCCTAAACAAATTATCTATGATGCAAGAATACTCTAAACAACGCCAATTAAAAAAAGCAAATACAGAATAATCTATACCATTTGTGCAAGGTATTAGGATTTTAACTACCAAAACCGCTTCAATAGATTTAAGTTTTTATTAATTAATCTGAATGAAAATTGGCATAAATCATATTTTTTCAGTAAAATTGGAAGTTTTTTCGACTAATTAGATAATGAAATACATTAAATTCACCTCGTTAATTTGTGTGATTGCCACGCAAATTGGACTAGCACAAAAGAACATTGAGCTATCGGAAATTTGGAATGGCACCTTTAAAACAGAGGCTATGCAAGCGGTCAACACGCTAAATACCCAAAATCAATACGCGCGTATTGAGCGCATTTCTGAGCAGCATCAAGTCATCAACCTCTATAACTTCGCTACTTTAGAAAAAACAAAAACGGTCTTCAGTAATGAACAATTTCCAGAAATTAAGTCCATTGAAAGTTATGTCTTTGACGAGAAAGAGGAACAAATTCTAATTGGAACAAACACTACACCAATCTTCCGTCGTTCCTTCTTAGCCGATTACTATCTATTTAATCCTAAGACTCATAGCACGACCAAAATTGCGAATCATCCAATCATGGAACCGCTATTTTCACCAGACGGAAATAAGATCGCCTATGCGTATCAGAACAATTTATTTATCTACGATATTTCGACTAAACAAACGACTCAACTAACCAACGATGGTCAGAAAAACCACATTATTAATGGTATTTCGGATTGGGTATACGAAGAGGAATTTAGTATTGTACGCATGTTTGATTGGAACAAGACGAGTAATCAACTGGCTTACGTCAAATTTGACGAAACAGAAGTACCAGAATACTCCATGGATGTCTATGGAACGGGATTATATCCAACACAAGATAAATTCAAATATCCAAAGGCAGGAGAAAAAAATGCGAGCGTCTCTTTACATATATATGATATAGCTCAAGCAAAAAACAACGCAGTGGATCTATCGGAGTTTTCCGATTTTTACATTCCCCGCATCAAATGGACCAATGATCCAAAACAGCTGAGTCTACAAGTGATCAATAGGCATCAAAATGACTTAAAAGTATTTTTTGTCGATGGGAGTACACAAGCAAAAAAACTAATTCTAAACGAAAAAGACAAGGCATATGTCGATGTACACACGCTTTCTTTTTTAGACAATAACGACTTTGTATGGATGAGTGAACGCGATGGAAACAATCACTTGTATCACTACAACAAAGACGGAAAACTACTCAACCAAATCACAAAAGGAAATTGGGAAGTAACTGATTATTACGGCATTGACCTGAAAAAAAATAAATTATTCTTCCAATCAGTAGAACGAGGTTCTATCTACCGCGACATCTACTCGATCGATCTAAATGGCAAGAATAAAAAACTACTATCCAATCAATTAGGAACGAATTCTGCTATTTTTAGTCCTAATTTTGATCTATTCATTAACGTTTATTCTTCTACGACAACAGCTCCACTTTACACCTTACACCAAAGTAAAACAGGTCAAGTTGTCAAAGAAATACTGAATAATACTGCTTTAGAAAACAAGCTAAAAGCATACCAACTACCGAAAAAAGAATTTACACAAATTCCAACTGTAGGAGGTACACTACTTAATGCATGGGTAATGAAGCCAGCTAACTTTGATCCTGCGAAAACCTACCCTGTTTTCATGTATCAATACAGCGGTCCTGGCTCACAACAGGTAGCCGACAACTGGTTTGATTCTAATGATTACTGGCATGCGATGTTAACGCAAAAAGGATACATCGTTGTAACGGTAGATGGTAGAGGAACAGGCTTCCGAGGAGCAGCATTCAAAAAAACAACCCAATATGAATTGGGTAAATACGAAGTTGAAGATCAAATCGAAGCAGCAAAATACTTGGCGCAACAAAGCTATGTTGATGCGAGTCGCATTGGAATTTGGGGATGGAGTTACGGTGGTTTTATGTCAACAAACTGTCTGCTAAAAGGCAATGACGTATTCAAAATGGCCATCGCAGTAGCACCAGTGATCAACTGGAGATTTTACGACTCCATCTACACGGAGCGCTACATGAAAACTCCTCAAGAAAACCCATCAGGATATGACGACAACTCACCCTATTTCTTTGCCAATCAATTGAAAGGTCGTTATTTATTGGTGCATGGAAGCGCTGATGACAACGTACACGTGCAGAATGCCATGGCCATGATCGAAACATTGGTACAACACAACAAGGATTTCGACTGGTTGATCTACCCAGACAAAAACCACGGTATCTATGGAGGCAACACACGCTTACAACTATACACTAAGATGACTAATTTCATCTTAAACAACTTATAAAACGACTAACGATCGACTACGGAACGTAGGATAGCTTTTAAAACAAACTATAATAAATACTAACATAAATGGCAGCAGAAACAGCTACTAATTCAGACCTGTTTAAGTCGAATGTCTTAGGACATCCAGCAGGTCTTTTCGTTCTTTTCTTTACAGAAATGTGGGAACGTTTCTCATTCTATGGAATGAGAGTCCTATTGATTCAATTCTTAACCGCTCAAGTTCTTTTTGGTAGCGAATTTTCAGGTTGGGGTTGGTCCGCAGAGCAAGCTGGTGCGTTATACGGTACTTATGCCATGCTTCTTTATTTAACGCCGATTTTAGGAGGAGTTATTGCCGATAAATATATTGGTTCTCGTTGGGCTGTAATTGTAGGCGCAATTATCATGACTTTAGGTCACGCTTCAATGGCCGCTGAAGGAATCTCTAAAATATGGTTCTTCGTTGGATTGGCTTGTTTGGTTATCGGAACAGGTTTCTTTAAACCGAATATGCCTTCGATGCTAGGAGAAATGTATAAATCACTTCCTGAAAAGAAAGATGGTGCGTATACCATCTTCTATATGGGTGTAAACTCAGGGGCTTTCTTTGGAATGATGCTTTGTGGATACTTAGCTGAAACAAAAGGATGGCACTATGGATTTGGTCTAGCAGGTATTTTCATGCTTTTGGGAACCATTCAGTTCTGGTTGGCTAAACCGCTTTTTGGCGATTTAGGTGAGTTGAAAAAAGAAGATACTACTGTAGCAAAAACAACAGAACAACTCAAAGAAGAAGAGGAAACAAAGAATCCATACACTCTTGTCGATTATATCTTAATCGGGCTAGTATCTGTCATTGGTTTATTATACGCTTTCAATGATCCGCTATCTAAAAATGGAGTATTGGATGTATTTGAAAGTTTAGACACGCCTTTCCTACGCGGTCAAAATTTAATGGCTATTTTGGCTTTAGCTGCCTTTTTATACCTGGTGATTTCTCGTATTTTACGCTACGGAAAAATCATTAGAGATCGTATGTTTGCCGTTATCTTATTGGCATTCTTCTTGATGTTCTTCTTTATGAGTTTTGAACAAGGGGCGACTTCGTTGGTACTTGTGGCTAGAGATTATGTAGATAGAACCTTAGAGGGGACGACATTGACCATATTTAACATCATCAATACATGTTTAACCATTATTCCTTTGATGATTATCTCTTGGGTATTAATCTTATTAGCAAAAGCGACTTGGAAAAAAATTGCTTTATCTAACGTGATTTTATTCATCTGTTTTGCTGGAATTTGGGCGATGGCTATTTATATGTTAAATGCTGAATTTTCGAGAGAAGTTTCTCAAATTACCGTATCGTGGTTCTCTATTTTGAACTCGTTCTTTATTATTGCCTTGGCTTCATCCGTATCCAAACTATGGGATTCGAAATACAACCCGCCAGCAGCATTCAAATACGGAATTGGGCTATTATTGGTAGCTATTGGATTCTTAATCTTAGGATTAGGCTCAATGGGATTGGGTGATGGTGTAAAAATGTCGATGATATTTCTAGTTTTAACATACTTATTCCATACTTTAGGGGAATTATTTATCTCACCTGTTGGACTGTCTTATGTATCCAAGTTAGTACCTGGAAAAATGCTAGCGTTCATGTTTGGTATGTGGTATTTGGCCCTTGCAATTGCACAGAAATTTGCGGCAATCTTAGGAGGTCAAATTGAAAACATTAAAGAAGAATATTCATTGAGTCACTTCTTCTTCTTGTTTACATTAATCCCGGCTGCAGCTGCAGTATTGGTGATGCTAGTAAACCCATTATTGAAAAAACTAATGCACGGTGTTCGTTAACCCACCGTGCATTGCACAATAAATAAAACTATAAAAAATGAGTCAAACACAGACATTAGAAGAGATTCAAAATTTCTCTGGTAAATACCCGAAGCAAATTTGGAGCTTATTCTTCTCAGAAATGTGGGAACGTTTTTCGTTCTATGGAATGAGAGGAATGTTGGTTTTCTTTATGATTGACCAACTTAAATTTGAAGAAGCACAAGCTAACTTACAATACGGTGCTACGCAGGCATTCGTATACGCCTTTACCTTCTTAGGGGGTATTTTTGCAGATAAAATTTTAGGTTTCCGCAAGTCTCTGTTTTGGGGTGGAGCCATGATGATTCTAGGAAGTTTAATCCTAGCCATTGATCCCCATGCTTACTTTTTTATCGGAATTGCATTTACCGTAATTGGTACTGGTTTCTTTAAACCGAATATCTCTACTATGGTAGGTAAATTGTATAAAAAAGGGGATGACCGTACAGATGCTGGTTTCTCATTATTCTATGCAGGGATTAACTTAGGAGCACTTATCGGAGGATATTTATGTATCGCAATCGGTAAAGGACACTTATTTGAAGATGCTATTGCAGTAGAAAACCGCTGGAGTGTTGCTTTTGGATTAGCTGCTTTCGTTATGTTAGTGAGTTTAATCAACTTCATCTTCACCAAGAGACACTTAGGTCCAATTGGACTTCAACCCATGCAAACCAATGCAAATGGAGAGCAAGTGAGAATGCCATTGTGGAAAGAGGTTGGTACATACATATTGACTTTTGCCATGGTACCAGTAATCGTGTTCATGATTGACAATACAGACTATACTGCTTACTTTATGTATACTGTTGGTCCTTTAGCGTTGATCTATTTGTTCTATGAAATGACGAAATTGACTACTGCAGAACGCAAAAAGATTATTGCTGCCTTAGTCTTTATTTTCTTCTCTATTTTATTCTTCGGAATCTACGAACAAGCAGGAGGATCCTTGAGTATTTTCGCTGCAAAGAACTTAAATGCGGAACTATTAGGGATGCACTTAGATCCAAATGGAGTAAATAACTCTGGAGGGGCTTTCTTCATTATCTTCATCGCACCTTTATTAGGGTTGTTGTGGATTTGGATGGCGAAAAAGAAAATTGAACCAAACACCGTAATGAAATTTGGTTTAGGATTTATCCTTTTAGGAGCAGGATACTATGCTTTATTTGGAACAAGATTCTTCGCTGATGCAGCAGGTATGACGTCCTTAGACTTCTTTACTTTCGCCTTGTTAATCATCACACTTGGAGAGCTGTGTTTATCGCCTATTGGATTGTCTATTATGACCAAACTATCTACAGCTAACCTTCAAGGAATGATGATGGGAATGTGGTTCTTAGCAAGTGCTTATGGACAATATGTAGCAGGGATCATCGGTGCGGCTATGTCCAAAGGACATACAGAAGCGGTAACAGGAAATCACCCAAACTACGATGCGCTACTTTCCTATACGGATGGATATAAAGACTTAGGTCTTTACGCGGTTATTGCAGGGGTGATCTTAATTGCTCTTTCACCATTAATGAAAAAATTAATGCAAGAAGTGAAGTAATACAACGACACTTTTTCTATAACAAACAAGACAAAAGCGACCCATGGGTCGCTTTTTATTTTTTAGCCTCTTTTTTTAAAACCGAAAGCATTGCTATATAAAAAATAGGAATTAAAATAAACTAAATAATTTTAAAAACCATTTATTAAAATTTGACAAAAAAATAAAAAGCGACCCATGGGTCGC
>JASLHL010000200.1 GCA_030152225.1 Flavobacterium sp.
AATTGATCTACTCCAAAGTACACTGAATCCGCTCCGTTGTCAATTGCAGCTTGCAATGATTCGAAGTTTCCAGCGGGAGCCATCAATTCAACTCTTCCTGAAACTGTCATAGCTTATCTATTTTTAATCTAAAATTTTAAAAATTTGATCGTTTTTACGCACGCGGAAGTTTAATTCCATTGTCATGCGATCACCCACATTTGCCACAGCAACTTCTTGTCCATTCACCAACATTTTCTCTAACACTAAACGCTCATCTCCTGTTGTTGGTCCTATAATGGCAATCTTATCGCCCAATTGTACCGCTTTTTCCATCTCAAATTGTCCCACACCCGCTTTGGTAAAATAGTGTTGAACTGTTCCCACAAGTTGCTTGCGCTCTGCTTGTTTTTTGCGAATTTGAGTCACTGTACTCACCTTCACTGGTTGAATTTCAGCTGTTCCATCCACGTCTTTCTTGAATTTTAAAGACTCTGAACGCCCTTTTTTGAAGATTAAATTCCCTTTTTGGACGCCTTTTCTCAGTGCTTTTTGCTCTTCAACAGGCAGTTGAATCACCTCTAAACACGCATTCGAACAACAACCATGCATCGTTTCAGCACATTCATCACATTGAATAAATAACAAATGGCACGCTTCGTTTGCACAATTTACGTGTACATCACAAGGTTTTCCGCATTGGTGGCAGTTGGCAATCACATCATCCGTAATACGCTCACCCAAACGGTGATCGAATACAAAGTTCTTTCCAATGAATTTACTCTCTAATCCTTCGGCTTTCACTTGACGGGTATATTCAATGATTCCTCCTTCTAATTGGTACACATTCTTGAAGCCGTGGTGCTTGAAATAAGCCGATGCTTTTTCACAGCGAATTCCTCCCGTACAATACATCAACAGGTTTTTCTCCTCTTTGATTTCTTCTAACTGATCTTTGATTATTGGCAGCGACTCGCGGAACGTATCCACATCTGGTGTAATTGCCCCCACGAAATGTCCAACTTCACTCTCATAGTGATTGCGGAAATCTACAACAATCGTATTGGGATCTTCCAATAAGTCGTTAAATTCATTGGCTTTTAAGTGGATTCCTTTATTGGTTACGTCAAACGTATCATCATTCAATCCGTCGGCAACAATTTTATTTCTAACTTTTACAGTTAGCTTTAAGAAGGATAAGTCATCCTGTTCCACAGCAACATTGAGGCGAATACCCTTCATGAAATCATAGGCTTCTAAGGTGTCTCTAAATGCTTCGAACTTCGAGGCAGGTACAGACATTTGTGCATTGATCCCTTCATGGGCTACGTAAGTACGACCAAGGGCGTCTAACGCATTCCATGCTAAGAATAAATCATCTCTAAATTGTTGTGGGTTTTCGATTTTGGCATACGCATAGAAAGACAAAGTCAAGCGGTTTTCCCCGGCTTGTTCAATAAGTTCTGCTCTTTCTTCTGCGCTTAATGTGTTATACAGTTGCATGCTATATAAATTTAAGTGTAGAATAAATAAAAAAACGAAATGAAATTCTAAATGGAAGAATTTCAAGGTGCAAAGATACGCTTTTGATTTAAAAAACAAATACCCTAAAACAAAAAACTGACGTATATCACTATACATCAGTTCTTTATAAAATTATACCTTTTTATTCTAAACGCTTCAAAGGTAAGTCTTCAATAGGATTAATTATCAGCGGAAAACGCTCCACTTTTACGGCACTACTATCCAAACCGAAGGCCTTTTCTTCTGAGAGTGATATCTTTTTCAAGAAATCATAGAGGTCGAGAATAATTTTCTCTTTCATTGGTAGATCATTATCATACGACAACTCTTTTTCAATGAGTACATACTCAAAATCACCAATGGCATCAATTTTATGCAGGGATTCATAACGGGTTGTAATATCAATTTCGCCTTGATGCATTAATTCAGTAACAACTTGCTTCATCAATACATTGATTCGTTGTTCGTTGCGGAAGCCCAGATAGAAGTCGACGCGTAAAATATTTTGATTCGCCCCGTATTTGACGACTTTATATTCTAGTTTATAAGGTTCATCAACCACATTAACGTGCACAAACCAATAATTATCTGCGCGTTTTGGACGGCGATTGATAATGGAGAACATTGCTTTATACTCCACTTTAGATGGGTTATAGGCATTGGTTAAATACACTAAGTTTGTCACGTATTTGGGCATGGTTTGATCCTGACTCAAATCGGTTAAGATCTCTTGATAATCGACGATATTCACTAAATCGGTATAATTGCGTCTGATTTTCTTTCCGAGGTAATTGACGGTCATCACTGCAGCTAAGATTCCCGCGATAAACACCGTAACGTAACCACCATGGGAGAACTTCTGTACATTGGAGATAAAAAATGAGACTTCAATAGTTAGGTAGACGATTTCCACCAAGATAATCAAAATCAGTGGTACGCGTTTTAGCACCATGAAATAGCCTAACAAAATAGTAGTCATAATCATACACAACGTAATGGCTAACCCATAGGCAGCCTCCATATTTCCAGATTCTCTAAAGTGTAAAACCACAAAAACACAGCCGATAAAAAGTAAAAAGTTTACAGAAGGTATATACAATTGTCCGCGTATATTCGTAGGAAATTTCACGCGTATTTTAGGCCATAAATTCAGGCGAATCGCTTCGTTAATCAAGGTAAATGATCCGCTGATCAAGGCTTGAGAAGCGATGACAGCTGCTAGAGTTGCGATACCAATTCCAAAAGGCAAAAACCAGTCAGGCATGACCAAATAAAAAGGATTGGCTGGCTGATCCGAATTTGGAGTTAAATCCACTAGCGTTTTACCTGCATGTTCGATCAACAAAGCCCCTTGTCCAAAGTAACTCAATACCAACATCGTTTTGACAAACACCCAGCTAATACGGATGTTTTTTATTCCACAATGTCCTAAATCGCTGTACAAAGCCTCGGCACCTGTGGTACATAAAAACACAAATCCCAGCACCAAATATCCTTCGGAATGAATGGTCAACAGGTGAAACGCATAGTATGGATTTAAGGCTCTCAGCACACTTAAATTATCAATTAAGTGACTAAATCCCAACACACCTAGCATCAAGAACCAAATCATCATCATAGGACCAAAAAACTTTCCGATGGTGCGTGTCCCAAATTGTTGAATAAAGAAAATACCCATCAATATTCCAATAACAATGGGAATCGTAGCCAGCTCTGGTTTGTATATTTTCAATCCCTCTACGGCAGAGGAAATAGAAATAGGTGGTGTTATAATCCCATCGGCTAATAAAGCACTTCCTCCAATAATCGCAGGTACGATAAGCCAGGGTTTCTTGAGCTTTTTCACCAAGGTAAAGAGCGAAAAGATTCCTCCTTCTCCGTTGTTATCTGCTTTTAAAGTAAGAAAGACATATTTAACTGTCGTTTGTAAAGTTAACGTCCAAAAAACACAAGAAATGGCACCTAAAACAACTTCTTCACGAATAACTTCACGTCCCATAATCGCCTTCATTACATAAAGAGGAGAGGTTCCTATATCGCCATAAATAATTCCAAGTGTGACTAATAAGGTTCCTAAGGTTACGCGGTCTAAATGCGTGGTTTTCGATTGTGACATCTCAAATTATTTTTTAAGTAACTAAATTGTCTAAGCTCAATTTTTTTACATTTTTTGTTGTTACAAAGGTATAAACTAAGACCATACGAACTTCAAATTCAATGTGAAATTTACAAGCAAAGCCTTGCTTTGTAATTAATTATTAATTTTTCAAGGTGTATTTTTATTTTTTTCCTAGTAGGAATGCGGATCTATTAAAAAAACAACACGGTAAATCAAGGAGAATTAGTACAAATTTTAACTATTTCACCTCTCCTACGCCTTGTGATTGTTTTTTTTACAGCAGGTTATTGGGCTTGGCTCAGTGAAGATGATTTTTTCGAGCAATCAAAATAACTTTTTTTGCTACAATTTGTAGCATTCTTTATATCAAGCAATAATCTATGGTATTTTTATCTTATTTTTACATCAGTTAAGAATCAATACTTCAAAAAAAATGAGTGCAGATAAAGAAGCTAAATTAAAAGCCTTACAGCTAACATTAGATAAATTAGACAAAACCTACGGAAAAGGAACGGTAATGAAATTGGGAGATACAGCTGTGGAAGAAGTTGAAGTCATCTCTTCTGGTTCACTAGGTGTAGACTTAGCTTTAGGTGTAAGTGGATATCCGAAAGGAAGAATTATTGAAATTTATGGTCCTGAATCATCAGGAAAGACAACCCTAACATTACATGCGATTGCTGAAGCGCAAAAAGCAGGAGGAATTGCGGCATTTATTGATGCAGAGCATGCCTTCGATCGTTTTTATGCACAGAAATTAGGTGTTGACATTGACAATTTAATTATTTCTCAACCAGATAATGGGGAACAAGCATTAGAAATTGCGGAAAACTTAATTCGGTCAGGTGCGATCGACATTGTTGTTATTGACTCTGTTGCGGCATTAACTCCAAAAGGGGAAATCGAAGGTGATATGGGTGATTCTAAAATGGGATTACACGCGCGTTTGATGTCTCAAGCGTTGAGAAAGTTAACATCAACCATTAGTAAAACAAATTGTACAGTGTTCTTCATTAACCAATTACGCGATAAAATTGGTGTAATGTTCGGAAGTCCTGAAACAACAACTGGGGGTAACGCCTTAAAATTCTACGCTTCTGTACGTATTGATATTCGTCGTTCTACGCAAATTAAGGATGGTGAAAATGTAATTGGTAACCGTACTAAAGTAAAAATTGTAAAAAATAAAGTTGCACCTCCTTTCCGTACTGCCGAATTTGACATTATGTATGGAGAAGGTATTTCTAAAGTTGGTGAAGTACTAGACTTAGCCGTAGATTATGAAATCGTGAAGAAAAGCGGTTCTTGGTTTAGCTATGGAGATACAAAATTAGGGCAAGGTAGAGATGCTGTTAAATCTTTGATTAAAGACAATCCAGAACTAATGGACGAGTTAGAACAAAAAATTAAAGAAGAAATCAAAAATAGAGAAGCACAATAAAACGTGCTTGAACCTAAAAGGGCCTCATCACATTCGTTTTGAGGCTTTTTTATTTAATAGAAGAGTAACACCGCCCAAGAGGATATATAAGCTCCACAGACCAATACAACCAAACTGATCCAATCTGCCCATTGAATTTCTTTCTTCTTACTTGTACTCCACTGATAGCATAGGATACACAAATACAAACCAATATACACTTGCAAAAAATAATACGTATAAACGATCGCATAGGCGCTCCAAATAGTATCACGCAACAAGAAGAAAAGCCCCCAACTTAGTAAAATAGGCATATTAAGCCAAAAGCATTGAATAAAAAGGCGTTGTAAAAAAAATCTAATTTGCATGGTATGCTGTTTAATCACACCTTCTGTTTAAACAAAAAAAATACCAAAATAGGTTTATATAGTAAATATCACGAATTTACTATTGAATTAATTTCCTTTTTAGTTCGATTTTCTTCCCAAGAGAAAACTTGTTCCCAAACCGCTTGATGGGCTTTATCTTTGAGGTCTTTTTTATTTTCTTGGCTACAACCTGCAGTAATAATTGGTGGTAGAATTACAACGGGTACATTGCCTGGTTTTCCGATCCCCCATTGAAAGGGGAAATAGTATTTTAAATACCCTATCGCAATAGGTACAATTGGAATCTGATGATCAATAGCCAAGCGAAAAGCACCATCTTTAAAACTATCAAGCACCACCCTTCGATCATCAGGAACGCCTCCTTCAGGAAAAATACAAATACTCAATCCTTTGTTCAACTTCTTTTGCGCACTTTCAAACACCTGATATCTGCTCTTCGAATCCTTTCGATCCACCAAGATACAAGTCTTCTTGTAGAAAAAACCAAAGATTGGCAACTTAGCCAACTCCTTTTTACCCACAAAAACAAAAGGATTGTCTTTAACTAAGATCAACATCATCATGATATCCATCATTGAGGTATGGTTGGCAATAAACATATAACTTTTGCCTTTTTCTAGGGCATAAGCAGATTCAATCTCAATCGACATCCCCATCCCGTAAAACGTCAACTTCGCCCATAAACGCGCCACTTTAAAAAAAGTAGGGTAGGTCGAATCAGACCAAATAGTTGCTAAAAGCAAAGGAGACAACAACAGGATTACGATAAGCATCCACAGATAAAACCACGAACGCCATAATACGCTGAAAAAGGTGCGAATATATTTCATTAAACAATGCATTTTAATATTGCATGAAGTCCTTCAAAAATAAAAAATAAAGGGATGTTAAACCAAGGAAAAAGAAAAAAAGAAATAACAGTACTTCCAAAAACGCTATCTTTGTTGTTATTATATATACAAACACGCAATGGCTAAAATTCTAACAGGAGTTCAAAGTACAGGAACTCCACACTTAGGGAATCTCTTAGGCGCAATTCTACCTGCAGTAGAAATGGCCAACAACAAAGAGAATGAGTCTTTTATATTTATTGCGAATTTACATTCAGCAACGCAAATAAAAGATGCAAAAACATTACAGGAAAACACCTATAGTGTTGCGGCTACTTGGCTTGCTTGTGGTTTAGATGTTAATCATGTAACTTTTTACCGCCAGTCCGACGTACCGCAAACGACTGAGCTAAGTTGGTACTTAAGTTGCTTTTTTCCTTTCCAACGTTTAACATTAGCACACTCTTTCAAAGATAAAGCAGAAGTGCTCTCTGATGTGAACGCAGGATTATTTACCTATCCGATGCTGATGGCTGCGGATATTTTATTGAATGATGCTAATTTTGTTCCTGTAGGAAAAGATCAGTTACAACACCTGGAAATTACCCGTGATGTAGCCGCTCGATTTAATCATCAAATGGGGGAAACCTTTGTTTTACCCGATGCAAAAATTTCAGAAGAGGTAATGATTGTACCTGGATTAGACGGTAATAAAATGAGTAAATCCAGAAACAACATTATCAATATTTTCGAAAACGATAAAACACTTCGCAAACAAGTAATGAGTATTGAGACGGATAGCACCCCGCTTGAAGAACCCAAAAATCCAGACACTTGCAATGTGTATACGATTTACAAGCTATTGGCTACTCCAGAGCAAAATGCGCAAATGCGTGCTAAATACGAAGGAGGGAACTACGGTTATGGACATGCGAAACAAGAGCTATACGAACTAATCGTGGAGAAATACCAAGGAATAAGAGAAAAGTACGACTACTATATCAATAACTTAGAAGAAGTAGATCGCTTATTAGCGATAGGCGCTGCAAAAGCAGGAGAAGTTGCCAATGCGACACTAAATCGAGTAAGAGAAAAACTAGGCTATAACACCGTAAAATAAAACAAAAGCGGGCATTCAAACAGGATGCCCGCTTTTACTTTATCCGATGCGTTCAAAATACTTTCCAGGCAAGGGCTTAACCAAGCCCTGTAATTCTAATTGTAACAACAATGTACTCACTTTATAGATGGGCAACTTACACGCTAAAGCAATTACATCAATAAGCTCGCGTTCTACACCACATAAATAATCAAAAACACACTGTTCATCTTCCTCAAGATTCACAAATAATTGAGGTTGAATAATTTTCGGTTTTCGCGCGGTTTGATTCCAATTCAATACTTCTATTAATTCAGCTGGATGTTGTAAAAGCTGAGCGCGATGCGTTCGAATCAATTCATTACATCCTTGACTCATCAAATCATCCACACGACCTGGAAGGGCAAAAGCATCGCGATTATACTCATTGGCAAAGGCGATAGAACTCATAGAACCGCCCTTTAGAGCACTTTCAACAACTACAGTTGCTTGACTAATCCCCGCCACAATGCGATTGCGTTGCACAAAATTTTCACGCTCTATTTTTCCTTGTATAGCAAACTCCGTCAGCAGCCCTCCTTGTTCTAACATCTGTTTGGCCAATTTTGTGTGAATTGCAGGATATATGCGGTGTAAACCATGTCCAAGAATCCCAAAGGTATCTAATCCAAAGGCCAAGGCTTCCCGGTGTACACAGGCATCTATTCCATAAGCCAATCCACTGATTATAATCGGATTAAACGAATGAACTGCCTCCATAAATTGCGTACAAAAGGCCAACCCTCTTTGCGTAGGCGTTCGCGTACCCACTAAGCTAACGATTGGACGAGACGTCCAGTTAAGTTGCTGGTTACTCTTACAAAAAAGCAACAGTGGAGCATCATCACATTGCTTCAGATAAAAAGGATAGGTCGGTGCTTGATAAAATAGAGGCTGAATACTGTGCTTCTGCATCTGCTTGAGTTCCTTTTCTGCCCATGTCAAAACGCTCTTCTCTTGTAAATTCTTAATTAACACCTCTGATACGCTCTTGCTTCGCCACTCGTCTGTCGTAGCCTTGAATACGCTCCTAGCTGAACTAAAACTTTCAATCAATCGCTTGCCTGTAATCGGTCCTACCCCATTCACTCTGGTCAACGCTAACGTATAAAACAAATCTTCCTCCTTCATTAAAACTATGTTAATTAATTTAAATTACTTATCTTAGTCTTATCAATATCAAAAACCTAACCATTCAGTACCAAACACTTAACAAGCTCATATTCTTTTGTGAATTGTTAATAAAAAAAACTAGTTTATTATTTGCTAACCGATTGGTTTAGACTAATTTTGTAGTATGAAGATGACTCAATACATATCAGCCTTATTATATCGCTATCCCTGCGTTATTGTTCCAGGTTTTGGTGCTTTTATCACTGAAATCCAATCGTCTTTTTACGATGCTGAAAAACAACTTTTTTTTCCGCCTCAAAAGCGAATTTCTTTTAATAGAAATATCGTAAACAATGATGGATTATTAGCAAATCACTTGGCGACGCAAGAACGTATTTCGTACGAGGAAGCCGTTATGCGCATTCAAAATATGGTAGCTGATTGGCATAGTACCTTAACTTCTTTTGATTCTTTAAACTTAGAATCGATTGGAGTATTTAGCTATAATGAGGAGAAGAGTTTGCAATTTGATCCAATTCAAAATCAAAATTACTTGGCGACTTCTTTCGGTCTATCTTCTGTTGGCGCGCCTGCAATTGCCCGAACAACTGAAGCAGCTCCGCAAGTAGTTGCGCTACACCCAACACCAGTAAAAACAAGACGAACAGCTTCTTTCTTTAAGTATGCTTCTGTTTTAGTACTTGTTGCGGGTATTGGAAGTGTTTTAGTGCAAAATGGCTATACAGCTTATGTCAATGACCAAACGTTATCAATTGAAAATAACGTACAATCACAACTACAAAATAAAATTCAACAAGCAACCTTCATCATTGAACCCACTAGTGATGCGATTGCCCTACCTGTAAAAGACGAAACCACAGTTCTTGCGACTCCTTATCACTTAGTAGCTGCAGCTTTTCGCAGTGAGGAAAACGCAGCAATCGAAGTGGATCTATTAAAGGGGAAAGGCTTTGAACAAGCTTCTTTCTTAGGACGTACCAAATATGGGATGTATCCCGTATTATACGCTAGTTATGCAACACATGAGGAAGCCAAAGACGCTTTAAAAGAAATTCACCGTACTACAAATAAAGATGCATGGATCTTTATTAAATAATACGTTAAATATAGTAACCGAACGCAAAACGTTCGGTTTTTTTTTGCTTTGTCGTTATCTTTGTCAAAAATATATTCTTTATGAAGGCAAAATTAGTATCTGAATCAGCTACTATCATGAGCGATTTAGTTCTCCCTGGAGAAACAAATCCTTTAAACAACATGTTTGGAGGAGAATTATTAGCGCGTATGGACAGAGCTGCGGGGATTGCTGCGAGAAGGCACTCGAGAAGAATTTGCGTAACTGCATCAGTGAATCACGTTGCTTTTAATAAGCCTATTCCTTTGGGAAGTGTCGTAACAATAGAGGCAAAAATATCAAGAGCCTTTACTTCTTCTATGGAAATCTATATCGATGTTTGGATTGAAGATCGCGAATCGGGAAGCAAGACCAAAGCCAATGAAGCCATTTATACCTTCGTTGCAGTTGATGATATGGGGAATCCTGTTCCTGTTCCTGAATTAATCACAGAAACAGAGCTAGAACATCAACGTTTTGAAGCCGCTTTAAGAAGAAAACAATTGAGCTTAGTTCTCGCTGGGAAAATGAAACCAAGCGACGCAACAGAGTTAAAAGCTCTTTTTAATTAATACTAAAAACAAACAATGAAAAAAATTTTATTTGGTTTAGCGCTTACTTTTTGTCTGTTACAAACTAGTGCGATCTTTGCTTGGGGAACCACAGGGCATCGCGTTATTGCTGAAATAGCAGAAAGAAACCTAAACAAAAAAGCTAAAAAAGAATTACAAAAGATCATCGGTAACCAACAATTGGCCTATTGGGCGAATTGGCCTGATTTTATTAAATCAGATCCTACTTGGAAGTTTGCCGACAGCTGGCATTATCTAAACATGCCTGGTAACTTAAGTCGCGCTGCTTTTGATCAGGAATTGGCTAATTCTACAGATGAAAACTTATACAAACGCGCCTTGGCTTTGATGGAGGAATTGAAAAGTAATACCCTTACTTTAGAAGAGAAACAACAAAAATTGTACTTCTTAATTCACATTATTGGCGATGCACATCAACCGCTTCACATCGGACGATCAGAAGATTTAGGAGGAAACAGAATTAAAGTGGAATGGTTTAGAAAATCAACGAACTTACACAGCCTTTGGGACTCTGCTTTAGTAGATTTTGATAAATACAGCTATACCGAATATGCTACTGTACTTGACGTTCACGGCAAAAAACACAATACGGCTTTAGTTTCTGGTACATTAGAAGATTGGATTTTCGATTCGTATACTTCGGCTAACACGATTTACAACAGCGCTGAAGAGAATGAAAGTCTAAGCTACCGCTACCACTTCGACTTTAAAGACACTGTTGAAGAACAACTTTTAAAAGGAGGTCTTCGTTTAGCAAAGCTACTAAACGAATTATATAACTAAAAAAAGAGCAAGTTTATCACTTGCTCTTTTTTTATATGTTTTTTGCTTATCTACTTCTTGAATAAGAGGAAGACGATGATCCACTGCTACTTCTTGAACTTGAACTTGATCCTGAAGAACTACGGGAATAACTCGGACTACTACTTCCTGAACTGTAATTTGAGGAACTACGCGAGTAACTTGGACTGCTGCTACTTCCTGAGCTATAATTCGATGAACTACGCGAATAGCTTGGACTGCTGCTACTTCCTGAGCTGTAATTCGATGAGCTACGCGAATAACTTGGGCTACTACTTCCCGAACTACTAGATGAGCCTGCACTACGGGAGTAATTAGAGCTACTGCCTGAATTGCTACTACCCACACTACTAGATGAGCCCGAACTACGAGAATAGTATCCTGAATTTGAATTTGTTGTACCTGATGAACTAGTTGACGTACCTGAACTGCGTGAATAATTTCCTGTATTGGAATTGCTATTTCCTGACGAATTAGCGCTACGTGAATAATAGCCTGAATTTGAATTATCTGTTGTGTTATTCGTTCCGTTTATCGCGTCGCCACGTTTATATGAATCCGTTCCATTAGACGTGGTTGTATTTCTTGAGTAATAGTTGCTATTATCCACACGATTGATATCACGTGTTGAGTTACTCGTTGAAGTATTGTTGTTTCCTCGAGAATAATTACTTGTTTCTTTGGTGTACGATGATCTAGCCTCTGCTAAATCACGGCTATTAGAATAACCGTTATTTCGCACATAAAATGAGTTATTTGGGTTTGATCGTTCGTAATAATCTTTTCTTACCTCGCTGTACATAGATCTTGAATTACTGCTGTAGTGATTATTGGTATACACATAACGATTGCTGTAATTAATGTGATTGTGTACATGAACGACATAGGTTGCCGTTGGATAAGGCGTATAGTACGAGTAATACGATGGATAATATCCCCAATACCAAGACGAGTAATACGGACGATAGGAAACTCCCCAGAATAAACTAAATACGGGTGGTGTTACGACATAAACTGGTTCATAAATATAGTTTGGCCCATAGAGATAACTATTACCTACAATTTGAACAGACACTTGATTACGGCGCTTATTTTTCTCTACTTCAATTGTTGCCACATCTTGATACATATCGCGTCCTAAAACGGCTTGAATCACGATCAAGTGAGTATTTCCTTCTGTTACTTCGATTACTCTCAAATAGTCTACATACCCATCCTTATTCAAATCGAGGTTATTGATACGCAAACTAGGGTCGTTCAGACGGTATTCAAAATCTTCTAGATCTTTTGAATCCCCGAATATAGAAGCAACTGCTTGTAAATCTAAGTTATCACTAATGTCATAATTAGTAGCAGTTACCACCGCTCTTTGGGCTTGCACTTGCGTAACAAAACCAAAAAACAAAGCAACGATCATATAATATAAAAACTTCATTTTGTCCACTTTTTAAGTTAAACATTTGTTGTTATTCAAATAATGTGCCAACAAATTTAAACTAAGGTACAAAAAAAGCCCTTACCGATATGGTAAGGGCTTCTTAAAATATACTAAACTTAAATACTTTAACTATTTAATGATGACAAACTCACTTCGTCTGTTGATCGCGTGATCTTCTTCGGAACAGTTCGATTTGCAATCTATTTTTGGTTCACTCGCTCCGTATCCTTGAGATTCTAAGCGGTAGGCTTCAATGCCTTTCGACAACACATACTGAACCGTTGTTTTAGCTCTATTCTCTGATAGCTTCTGGTTGTAAGTAGCACTTCCGCGGTTGTCCGTGTGAGCACCTACTTTGATGCGCAGCTGTGGATTGCGCTTCATCACCTTCACTAGCTTATCCAATTCAAACGCCCCTTGTTGGGTGATATTCGAGCGGTCAAACTCAAAGTAAATATCTCCTAGGATGATTTCGTCTTTGGTTACAATCACCTCGATTGGACGAAGACCTACATTCACTAGTTGACGACCTCCTTTGCGGTTCAAGGGAACTTCAATCGACTTGCCTTCAAAGTCCTCTTTGTCTACCTGTAAGTGGTAAAACTTATCACAATCCACCACGTATTCCACAATACCACGACGATCCGTAAACTTCGTCTCGATCAAGTTCTTG
>JASLHL010000206.1 GCA_030152225.1 Flavobacterium sp.
GAAATCCCCCTTGGAATAAAGCACAGGTTCTTCGCTCCATACAACTCTAACGTAGTACTCGCACTACAACCGTATTCATCTCTTGTGGTTAACACCACTGTATTATCATCCTCACGCAGTAAATGACGATAGGTGGACAAACTTACTTTCGGACTATTTTCCTCCACTTCCACTTGATTAATAGACCAGTGAAAAGACGAAGCAGGAGAAAAAGAATTCGGCTGTGCTTCTATGTACAACTGATCTTTAGCACAATAGTACTCCAATCGAGGTGTTTTAGGATGCTTTACCTCAATTGTTACTGATGCAGCATGTGCACAATAGCCTTCAAGAGGCGTGAACGTATAGGTTGTGGTTTGCTGGAGATTTAAGGCAGGAGTCCAAGTGCCCGCTATTCCATTAGTAGAAACCAGAGGAAGTTCATCGAGCAGCTCTCCAGGGCAAATAAAAGTAGGAAGTTCAAATTGTGGTTCTATTTTAGGTGTAATGACGATATCAATCGTTTTAGGTAACACACAAAAGCCCTCGTCGGGTGTAAAGGTATACGTTGTTGTCGTTGTCGGATTAAATTCGGGTGACCAAGTGCCCGTATAACCATTTTCAGAAGTAGTGGGGAGCGCAACAATAGTTCCCTCACATTGTGTTGTCGTTAAAGTAAACAAGGGTTCAATATAAGGTTTGATTATCTCAATGGTCAAAGTAGCAGCATCAACAGTAGGGTCATCTGCTGTAAACGTATAGGTTGTTGTTTCTTGATTATTAGGTGCTGGCGACCAAGTTCCCGTATACCCTTCTTTAGATTGTTTAGGCAATTCGATAGTAGTACCCTGACAAAGCGAATCAATCACCTCAAAAGTTGCCGTTTTACTCGTGATAGCCACATCATCGATATAATAGTACGCCCTCATCACCTCGTCTTCAGCAGTTGGATCTTGTTCAAGTAGGGTCTGTTCATCGTTAAAAAAGTTACCAATGATAAAGTAGTTTGCCCCTGAAGTTTGAGGGGTATACTCCAACTCCACCAAAACCCATCCAAATCTTTGGGTGATAATAAGGGGGTGATTCGCGTCGGGTACTACATCAATGACATCATTAGAGTTTTGAAAAAAGTATTCGTCGTAGAACTTCACGCCAAAATTATTGGAAGCAAATTGACTTTTAAGCGCCAAAGAAACATAAAAGGTTATGCTATAGCGATGTCCAGCCTGTAGGGGTTCATTTAATTCTCCTTGTATATACTCGCGTTTAGAGTTCGGCGAATACAACAGTAAACCAACCATACTATCTCCTGTTCTTGGTGCGCGATTTCCTAAATTTGAATTAGAAGTACTCAAAGGATGTAATACACATTGCCTATTTAAGCTCATGTGATAAATATCGGATGTACCCGTTGTAGGCGTGGTCCAATTTACAATCGCATTGTCAAAGGATATAGACGTTTGATAAAAATTACACAACAAGTTAGGTTGATTGACCAGCTCAAAGCTTGGATTGCGAACCAAATTAATTTGACTATATCCCGTTGTGCAAGCAAAACCTAAAACAAAAAACAAAAAAATAGTAAAGGCGTATTTCATAATAGGTTACTTGTTTAAAATTAGATATTTTACTAAAATAAATACTAATTTTTTCTTAAACAAAAGAGTCGTTTGTTTTTTGTGCGGTTTATGAAAGGATAAGCCATACTAAATTACCTCAAATCAACCATAAAAGATCAATTCCTTAATCAGCAGTGCGTAGATGAAACGGTGCGCTCCATTCGCTCACCTCTTCATTTCCAAAAAAAAAAGCGCTGTAGAAATTCTAAGCGCTCTTCTTTCAAGATATTAAAAATTGTTGTGGGGAATTGAAATATAAATTAGTTTAACAAGTAAAACTTCCGTGGTTCATGGTATTAAAAAGATTTTTTTACTTTTTTTTACTTTAAATAACACGTTGGATGAGGCCCTATAGCACTTTCCAATTTTTACTATTTCAGTCAACTAATAAAGAATAAACCTTATAGAGATAAACCGCTTTACAGCTTATTTCTGCAATCAAAAATAATTCACATATTGTGAAAACAACCAAGGGTTTTCCCTATTTTTAAAATTTACGGGTTTTCCCTTCTTTTTTTCCTTCATCCCATCTTAAATTTTCTTACAGATAAAACAATAAAAGAAAGATAAACGAAGTGAAACCAAATAAAACAGCTTTTAAATTAAGTTTTCGCTAAATTTTCAACAATACCAGCCAAAAAATTCGTTTAACCCTTTAGTATTTGATACTAAAAAGATAAAAAAACATAAATTTTACTTAAATTTGGATGAGTATAAAACCCAAAATCCCTCGAATATAAAATTTGCTTACAACCCATATGACAAATCAATTACACACAAAAAAAGAACAAAAACGTCAATTTGCACTATTAGAGCAAGTGAAAATAGGAAACACAAACTAGCGTATAACCAATGACTATGCTTAATTTCATAAATTACGTTACTTATTTAAACCCCGTTGTCCTATTTCTACTTATTTTATATGCCTTACTAAAAATGCCCCCTACTCGTTATAAAATAGCCTTTATAGGGTATCTTATTACGTCTTTATTCTTTATTTATCTAGGTGAACTATTAGGCAGAAAACTAGGCAACAACCTTATCTTGATTCCCATTTTTGGCCTGCTGGAATTAGGGTGGTTCGCCTACATTTACTATGCACATACAAAAAATATAGCATTTTTATACAGTACTGTTCCCGTGTTAATTCTACTGATTTATGAGCTAAGCACAACTGACTTTCAAGCCTTGCAACAATTCCAGTCGTATACGAGGAGTATGGCTTCCTTGTCTTTATTTTTGGTTACCCTATACTATTCATACCATCTGATAAAAAATAAATGGCAAACGTATAGTACTTCCTTTTTCCTATTTCATGCAATTGTATTGGTCTATTTTACCTATAGTTGCTTGTACTATCTACCCCTGCAAGTATTAATTACAGGAAATCCGGAAAACGTATTGTTTTTTTGGCTAGCCAATAGTGTTATTACACTGCTTTTTTACCTTTTAACCACGATCGTCCTATGCAAAATCACGAGCAAAATGAACACACAGTCCTAATCTGGTTGATCCTTGGATTACTACTTGTGCTAATCATTAGCATAGCTTTTATCTTACTTTTAAAACTAAATCACAAAAAACACTTGGAGACCCAACATCAAATTCAAACACTAAACCAGCAACATCACAAAAAACTACAGCTGTCTTCTATTGAGATTCAAGAAAAAGAAAGGCAACGCATTGGCAGTGATTTACACGATTCTGTGATTAATTCATTAACTATCTTATATTTACAATCCCAGCTAAAACAAGAAGAGCCGACTATTGTAGATCACATCCAAGACGCCATTTCACTAACGAGGCGTATTTCCCATGATTTGAATCCCCCGCTTTTAGAATACGCGACCCTAGACCATATAATCAAGGATTTTTTTCAACAGTGGAATGCTTTTTATACGGTACACTTGCGGATTAATAAACAGGTAGCCGTCGAACTTTCAACAGAGCAAAAAACACATATTCTCCGCATTGCGCAAGAATTGATGAACAACATACACAAATACGCACACGCAAGTGAAATTGAGGTGCACTTGCGTTTATCTCAACAGGCGGTTGTCTTTGCTCTACGAGATAATGGCCGAGGATTTTCCGATCTCGAAAAGAAAACGGGATTGGGGATGCAAAATATTCAACTGCGAACAACTTTATTACAAGCGTCGTATAAATACAAACCTCAACCTCATTCAGGAACCTTATTTCTACTGCTAATCCCCCTAAAATAACCGACATGAAAACAAAACTAATCCTCGTGGATGACGAAGTACTCATCACCGATTTACTGGCTAATTTCCTCCAACAGGACCCTGCTATTGAAGTCATGGCAACCTATAATTCTGGACTAGATTTTCAACACGCTATGGAACGTGCAACTGTAGTTCCCGATGTTTTCATCTTTGATTTTCGCATTGGAGAAGTAGATGGGTTAGAACTTTTAAAGCAATTGCGCCACTTGGGAATTGAAACACCTGTAATTCTTTTGTCTTCGCATTACAATGACAGCCTCATTAGCTTCATTGTCAAATCGGGATTTGCTGCCTTTTTACCCAAAAATACCAAACCTGCCGTATTACTCGACGTAATACGCGAAGTAGAGGCCAAAGGATTCTACTTATTACCCGCTCAATTTTCATTGCTCAGGGAGCAAATGCTGATCAAAAACACAGCCATTACCTCTGATTTAAAACTTGCCTTAACAGACAGAGAGCTCGAAATACTCCTCCTAATTGCCAAACAGAAAACAGGCAAAGAAATTGCAGATCACCTGTTTCTTTCTCCCAAAACAGTAGAAGGTCACAAGAACAGTCTATTCCTCAAAACTGGGGCAAAAAATGTAGTAGGATTAATCGTCTATGCCGTGCAACATCAACTCATTTCAATGGATGAAATTTCGCTATTATAACGTTTCTAGGTGCTTTTTTAGTCCAGCTATACAGTGATATGCTCTTTCAAAAACGCAATGGTCTGCTCAACTACTTGTTGTAAATCACTTGGTAGTTCTTCTTGTTCATAGGGATGTCTTGCCCCAAAAACATGATCTGCTCCCTCCAAAATAAACAATGTCGATCCTTTAATCCACAGGTGTAATAGTTCTGCTTCTTTGACACTAACCGCCTGATCAGCAGTACCATTGACGATCAAGACCGGTTTTCTCAAATTTTGTGCTGCATATTGTATAGTCAAGGCCTGTTCATTTGCTTCAAAGTCTTCCCAAAAAGAAAGATAATGTGGCATTTGTTGCTTGGTTCTTCCATTCATACTATAGAAAACGCCATCTTTTTGCCATTGTTCAAAGTTATCGCGTTGTGGAAATCGCTTTTTAAAATCAGCAACTCCTGCCCAAGAGATAGCCCCTGTTACTTTATTGTTGTAATAGGTTTGCAACAACACGGCTCCTCCTCCTCGACTATGTCCAATTAAAAAAATTTGAGTTTCATCTACAAAAGGTTGTGCTTGATAATACGCAATAACTGCACTCAAATCCTTTTGTTCTTGGGTGTAAGTATTAGCTCCAAAAGCCTCCAAATCCACAAATTCCATAGGTTGCGTTAAGGATGTACCATTGTGTGAAAAGTTGAATTTAACCGCAACAAATCCCGCTTTGGCTATCGTCTGCATAACCAAATCCCAAGCTCCCCAATCTTTAAAGCCTTTATACCCATGGCAAAAGATTACCAAGGGTCGCTTTCCTTTTTGCTCGTCCCAGTAGCCATCAGCTAAAATGGAATGAGTCGTTCCGTTTGATATAATTGCCGTTTCACGACGAAGTTTTGCCATAAATTTCATTATTCTTTAACAAGTACGTATTGTTTTTTAAAAATTATTTAAGCATTAAATTTATAATTTAGCCCTAACAAAGCTTACTAATTAACAATAAAATTAAACATATGAATCGTTTCAGTTTAACCAAAACAACATGGAAATCTACGCTTTCCATTACCTTACTAGGGATAAGTTTATTTTTTACTTCCCTACCTGCATTTGCACAAGGAAAAGAACAAGTTACGATAAAAAACAAAACTTTTTCTTACGAAATTTCAAAAGAGAGTACTGCAGCTGATTTAAAAGCGATTGAAAAAGAAATCAATGCTGAAAAAGTAGCAAACCTTCGTTTTTCAAACATCAAGCGAAATTCCAATAATGAAATTATACAAATCACCACACAGTTTAATGATGAGAAAGGCTCCTCTCAAAAGAAAAGCGAATATAACTCACAGGGAATCAATCCTTTTTCAGTTATCATTCACGAGAAGGAAAATGGAGCTAAGTATTTAGAGATTCATTCTGATTTATATCAATACGCAACAAATATAGAAGAGGAGCTGCCTTTTATGCGCGATTTCTTACAGCAAAACTTTGATGCCCCAGTGGGAGATTCTTTAGAGTTTGCCCAAGATCCACTTCAAGACCTCATTCAATCCCTACAAACAGATATCAAGCAACAGCAAGAATTACTTCAAAAACTAATGCAAGAAAGTAGGAAATAGTTTGGGGTGGTGCGTGGTGAGTGGTGAGTTGTGAGTTGTGAGTTGTAAACTATTAACTGATTAACTGATTAACTGTAAACTGATTAAATATAAACTACTAACTGTTAGCCTGTTAACCAAAAACGCCTCCTTTGTG
>JASLHL010000346.1 GCA_030152225.1 Flavobacterium sp.
TTTGCTCATCGCCTTTGGGATATTGGAAAGGTTCATTACCGATCTTTTCCACTTGTCCTTCCGCATGAGAGGCATCCTTCACGTTGATCGCTTTGGATCCTTGTTGAAAACTCAACATACCCACTGCGGTCTGCTCCCCAGCTAAAACCGTAGGATCTACTTTGATGATCCCCTCTTGAAAATCAACCGTACCGTAAACGTCGATATTGTTTTTCAAGTCAAATGCAACTTTTGGGGTAGCATTATTCAAATCTACATGGTGGAATTCTGAAATTGAACGCCCGCTGATCAATTGAGTGCCTTGTTCATTTTCATAACGCGTAAATACCGCTTTACCTGTTTTGCGATTTGTCGTGAAGCTATAAAAACCATCGTTGTTAAAATCGCGGTAGTAATAAGCCGTACCATCGTTCACCAGTTGAGCATCTTCCTGGTTATCAAAACTATAAAGCGTTGAAATAACGCCACCTGTAGCAACTGATAGCTGACCTTGGTTGACAAAAGCTTCTTTGGAAGACCCTGTTGAAGGCTGGGCTAAAACAGTCCCACTAGCGCCTAAAAGGCTCAAAAGAAGTATACCGTTCCTATCTATTTTTTTCATACTACTTCGCTTTAAATTATGGAATAGCCGGATTAAACAACATCGGATTACTTATCCCTGGACAAGTATTCACCTGAATTGTGCTTGTATTGGACACACTTTCACAATTTCCTCTACTCACTTTTAATCGAACTTTTAATCCGTGAATCGCTTGGGTTGCGTGTTCAATTTTAATCGTAACATTTGTTACTGTTATAACTTGGTTGAATGTTGTATTCGTCAACGCTCTCCATGTCGGATCTGTAGGAGTTGTGTATTCCCAAGTGTAATTGCTTCCATTTGCTACCATTGAAATAAGTGGAGAATCAAAGTTTTCACATACCGAAATAGGACTGATCGTCGTGCTAATTGTCGGTGAATCAACCAGGGTTACTACAAAAGGTACTTTTGCTCCATAACAGCCTCCTTTACCTTCGGCTACATAGTAGTGGTGTGTTCCAACTGTTGTTGGGTTTGGCGCAGCTGTAAGCAACTGACCTTGAGCATCAAAATAAAATAAGCTAAAATTATTCGCTACTCCCGTTGACGATCGGATTGGATTGATTGTAATGGGTTCATTCAAACAGAAACTTACATCACTTACTGTTGGAACTGTGGTAATAACCTCTTTACTTATTGCTAATTGAGCATAACATCCTGCTTCCATTCCAGGTACAACTGCATAATATAATTTTGGAGATCCGTCTTGATGTAAGCTAAAGTTTCCTGTAACGACTCCTGTTGTACTCGTATACGATTCGGGTTCTACGTTAAAAAACTTTGTCCCTACTGGATAAGCTTGCACCACTTCTGCTCGATCCAACGAAGTGGATGAAGAAGCGGAACACACTTCCTTGAAGTGTAGTACTCCTTGTTCTACTGGCGGTGAACAACTAGCTAAAAATGAACTACTTGGATTTAGTATCATTTTAAACCCTTCCAAATTGGGCTGTGCACATAAATCAGTACTATACTCACGAACAAAAGGAGCGTTTATATCTACTTTGGATGCTTTCCCTTTCCCACTGATGTTACCATTCAATTCCATCTGGAGTCCACAAGAATTTGTAGCCAAGAGCATGCAGTTTTCCGAAGCTTTTAAACGATAATTCAATTGTCCCAATAATCTGCTTTGCGTACTATCCAAAGGCAATTCTCCTACAGTCCAAACAATCGTTCCACCAGCCGTAACACTTGGATCATTACTACCTCCTTGTGGAGGAACCCACGTTACAGTTCCCCTTACATCGTAACCTGTTTGAGGCTCTGCCGCAACATAGTGTAAATGAAAAGGTACGGGAATTTCTATTTTTGTACCTGTTAATGCATCGGATCCTTTATTGTATAAATCCAATTGAAAAGCTAATTCTTGCCCAGGTTGAATTGGCCCATTGTGTGTGGGTAAAACCCCATTGTAATTCACAGGTCTATTGTGTCCAATCACCTCTGGTTCATAAGCGTCTACAGCAAATACCATATTGTAGATAATATAGGTATCTTGGCTCGTTCCATAACGGAATCTCGTAGACGTTTGCTCCTTTCCGATCAAGCTATTATTGCTATTAACCAAATCAAAACGCGCTAAATCCATTCCTGTATTATTGGTCAATTCAGGATTTCTCGGATTTCCTCCTGTATTAATGGTAGAATTGAAAAAGTTCGCGTTTCTATCGCCATTTTGAGCAACTGTTGTACTTCCATTGGTACGATTAATTCTTCTCCATTCAGTATTAGATGCATTGCGAATATCAAAGTAATCACCTTTAATATCGACATCACCCTCACCAGCCATCAAGCCTAACGTTACACGTGCATTAGCTGTCTGTGCCGCTCTAAAGCCGGAAATAGGCAATTCATAATTGACTGTGGTGCTACCTGCTACATAAGCATGTCCATCAAATACGGAAATCGAACGCCTTGTGGTTCCTGGCGCCTCGTATACAACGATCATTCCCCAACCACCATAAAATCCTGTACTTCCACCATTATCTGCATTCAACGCCATATCGGCAACAAAGTACTCTCCTGCTCCTTTGGATTGAACATAAGCCGTCACATCCGCATAAGCGGAATACATATTGCCGTCCTGATTATTTGGATAGTAAATATCACTAGCAGCCGCCTCAATTTCTTGATACGTATCTCCTGTCTGCTTCAATTTCACTTTGCGTTTGTGCAATGGAGGATTAAGACTTGGATCTACTTCAGTCATCGTCGACGTATCAAAATAAATAACTGCTGCATTGGAATAACCCGCTGTACTACCATTGGTATTGGTATCTCGTTTAAATTTTGTAATATAAATCGTAGATTCACCTACTTTCAATTCAAACGGTGTCGCCAAAGTTATGATACCAGTAGTTGAATCATATGTACTTGGTAGCGTCTCATACCCACCATCAAATATAAAGTTTTTTCGATATTGAACAGGATTTATGGCGCTATTAGTGAGCGTAAAATCATACGTTGTTGGAAATAATAATGCCCCATTAGATAAGGTGTATCTTGGATACTTATTTTGACCAGTTCCTTCACTCGAAACCCCTGTGAACCTATATCCTCCAGTTAAAAAGGAACCTCCTTTTTGAATAGTTTTACCATATTGTTTCACTTCTTCCATTCGCTTAATAGGAATGGTCATTGGACTCTCATTTTGGTGTGCTCGTCCAGACCAATACAATCCCGCATAGACGATCTTCTGACAGTCCAAATTTCCATTAGGCAAAACTAAAGTAGCAGAAGAGGAGTTTACTGTATTTAAATCGTCATCAACATCGACATATTTCATTTTTTCATTTCCGTTCCCTGTAGATTCACTGTAACTACTCAACGTTAGATTTGTATTTCCAATCATGGTAAAATCTCCTTGCACATTGAATTCCATGCGTTTAGCAAAGGGTTTCTTTACCTGAGCAAACCCAGAAAGTGCAGAACTCATTACCCATACAAAAGCAAGCCAAATGAACAGTTGTTTTTTACTATAAAGACTATTTCTCATACTACTTTGCTTAATTAGGTTTTTCCATAGTGGAATACACAATTTCTACCTCATTTTCCATACGCTCTAACTGTCTGATTAGCGCTGCAAAACGCTGTCTGACCAACTCATCGTCCATCACTTGAGTGGAACGCAGGTAAATGTATTGCAAGTGCTGCATACGCTGCATACAATGAGCAGGTAAGGTGATAACATCTTGACCGTTCCATTTCAAATCGACAACTGCAATTGTTTCTACTTCTTGGGTTGTATCTCGAAGTGCTCTAAAGTTGACAAAATGTTCATTGTAATCTCCTGCTAAAAAAGCGCTAAACGCACTCGCTTGTTCCACAGGTAATTCACTTATTTTCGTTTGATAGGCTACAACACGCTGAGCTTGTGCTTTGAAACCAAAGCACAAAAACAACGCGAATAGACTGAATATATAGATCTGTTTCATAATTAGTCTTCGTTCACTGTAAATACGATATTCATAAAGTTTATCCCTTCTCCATTTGCACTAGCACTCACAGTATAGGTCAATACTCCCGTTTCAGTTATACTTTCAACAGTAAATATATCGCTGGCAAATGTCACGTGATATCCCAAATCTGTCGCTTGTAATACAGGTAATACCGCTGCACCTGGACTTGATTTCACAGTAGTACCATATTGTTTTTGATATATGGTATAAAGTTCAATCGTTCCTCTACGCATCGCATTATCAAAGCTTACTCCTGTTTGAGTTGCCTGACTCGCTGCCGTTGGTACAGCAATCGAAGGCATATAGAAAAACTTAGGCATCGCTGCTTTTAACGCTTTTACTTCATTGGTTACCGCATCCACAGCAACTAAATGTTGGTTGATTTGGTTATTGGAAACCGCTTGAGTTTTATCTTTATTTAATCCCGAAAGCATTAATTTCTTACCAGATAGTGCCAATTCTGTATCGCGTACTAACGGTCCACCTAATTGAATTTGAGTATCATTCGCATTGTTTGGATTTTGCTGTAATCCATTGTTAAATGCAACACCTAATACATAGGGATTAGCGTGCTCTCCTGTTCCAGTCATGATAATTGGACTTCTATCTGCTCTTGTTGTAACTCCTCCAACACCATCTGCTCCTTTATCTCCTTTGTCTCCTTTGTCTCCTTTAGGACCTTCTGCTCCTTTATCTCCTTTGTCTCCTTTAGGACCTTCTGCTCCTTGAGCACCATCATCTCCTTTATCTCCCTTATCTCCTTTAGGACCTTCTGCTCCTTGAGCACCATCATTTCCTTTATCTCCCTTATCTCCTTTAGGACCTTCTGCTCCTTGAGCACCATCATCTCCTTTATCTCCCTTATCTCCTTTAGGACCTTCTGCTCCTTGAGCACCATCATCTCCTTTGTCTCCTTTAGGACCTTGTGCTCCTTGAGCACCATCATCTCCTTTATCTCCTTTAGGACCTTCTGCTCCTTGAGCACCATCATCCCCTTTATCTCCTTTAGGACCTGGTGCGCCAATAAGTCCTCTAGGTCCTTGTTCTCCAATTTTTCCTTGAGCTCCAGTATCTCCTTTGTCTCCTTTAGGACCTTGTGCTCCATCGATTCCAGGAACACCTATCTCACCTGGCACTCCTTGTGGACCAGGTACTCCTTGCTCACCTTGAGGACCTTGTGCTCCATCAATTCCGTCTCTTCCATCTCTTCCATCTTCTCCTTTAGGACCTTGTGCGCCATCAATTCCATCTCTTCCATCTTCTCCTTTAGGACCTTGTACCCCATCAATTCCATCTCTTCCATCTTCTCCTTTAGGACCTTGTGCGCCATCAATTCCGTCTCTTCCATCAATTCCATCTTCTCCTTTAGGACCTTGTGCGCCATCAATTCCGTCTCTTCCATCTTCTCCTTTAGGGCCTTGTACGCCATCAATTCCGTCTCTTCCATCTTCTCCTTTAGGACCTTGTACGCCATCAATTCCGTCTCTTCCATCTTCTCCTTTAGGGCCTTGTGCGCCATCAATTCC
>JASLHL010000241.1 GCA_030152225.1 Flavobacterium sp.
GGTTGAAGAGAAATTAAGAGCGCTTTACGACTTACAATTGATTGACTCAAGAATCGATGAAATCAGAAATATGAGAGGAGAGCTACCTCTTGAAGTTGAAGACCTAAAAGACGAAGTTGCTGGACTTAACAAACGCTTAGAGAAACTTCATGCAGATTTAAATGGCATCGAAAGTGGTATTAAAGAGAAAAAAAATGCCATTGAAGAGTTTAAAGAAGCTATTAAAAAGTATACTGAGCAACAAAACGAAGTAAAAAATAACAGAGAATTCAACTCCTTAGAAAAAGAAATTGAATTTCAAAAGTTAGAAATCGAACTTGCTGAAAAACACATTCGTGAGATGAAAGTGAGTATCGAGAATAAAAAAAGCAACATTGCACAAACAGAAGAGCGTTTGAATGCACGTAATGAGCACTTAACTCACATTGAAGCAGAGTTGAAAAACATTATGTCAGAAACAGAACGCGAAGAGCAAACGTTGTTAGCTAAATCAGAAGAGTTTAAACAAGATATTGAAGAGCGTTTATTAAATGCGTATTTGAGAATCAGAGGAGGAGTTAAAAATGGATTAGCAGTAGTGTCAATTGAAAGAGGAGCTTCTGTAGGATCGTATTTTACCATTCCACCACAAACGCAAGTAGAAATTGCTGCGCGTAAAAAAATCATCACCGATGAGCACAGTGGACGTATTCTTGTAGATAGCGCTTTAGCTGAAGAAGAAAAAGAAAAAATCGATGCGATTATCGCTAGTTTAAAATAATATAAAGCCTCTTTTTTAAGAGGCTTTTTTTTGTATGGAAAAAGTAGTTGGCACTTTAGTGAATGTTCTTAGCCTTATTTCAGTAAATAAAGCCGTTTACTGGGTGCATAAACTTTTTTCTACCCCGCGTAAGGGAAAATTTAAACCGGCGTATTTACCAGAATTCTTGCGGCAAGCAAAAGTGGAAACCTTGGTCTATCAAGGGGAACAGGTTTATACCTATCAATGGCATACGCAAGCGATTGATAAACCCTTGATTTTATTGATCCACGGTTGGGAAAGCAATAGTGCCCGTTGGGAAGCCCTGCACACCTATTTAGGAGATGCCTTTCGCCTGGTCGCTTTTGATGCGCCGAGTTTAGGACAGAGTAAGGGAAAAAACTTGAGCGTAAAGAATTATCAAGAAGTAATTGATCTCGTCATTCAACACTTTCAACCACAAGGTATTGTCGCACATTCTTTAGGTGCTTTTACCGCCTTTCAACAGTTGAGTGTTACATCCTATCCTTCGGTTCAAAAGGCCGTTATTTTAGGATCGTTTGATCGCTTTGAGGAAATTTTAGCCCAGTACTTTCTCTTGTTAGGCTATAACCGTCGATTGCGTCAAGCGTATCGCCACTATATTGAAACGCTCCTCGGACAGCCCTTAGCGAATTATTGTAGTACACAAGCGACAACAACCATGCCTATTCCCATCCTGTGTATTCATGATATTCACGATGCACAAGTCTCTTTTCAAGAAGCTATAGGGTTTCATCAGGCACTTCAAGCAAAGAACAATCCAGTAGTCACGACAATTGATCTGGGGCATAGCCTCCAAGATCCCTTAGTTTTTGAAACAATTCGTACGTTTTTACGCTAGAACGTATTTCTTTGTATAAGTAACGAAATTTATTATTTACTTTTGCGCTATGGAAAATCAAGAAACGCGTTTAAATAAATATTTATCAGAAGTGGGGTTCTGCTCGAGAAGAGAAGCCGATCGATTAATCGAAGAAGGACGCATTACAGTAAATGGAAAGCTACCTGAACTAGGATTAAAGGTAACTGATGCAGATGAAATCCGTGTGAATGGAAAACTGATCCGACAAACTAATGAAGATTTTGTCTATTTAGCTTTTAATAAACCCGTGGGCATTGAATGTACCACCAATAAAAAAGTAAGAGATAATATTGTAGACTATATCAACTACCCTAAACGCATTTTTCCAGTAGGACGTTTGGATAAGGATAGTGAAGGATTAATTATCATGACTAATGATGGCGATATTGTCAATAAGATATTGCGCCAAAAGAACAATCACGAAAAAGAATATATTGTTACCGTAAACAAGCCAATTACCGATCGTTTCATTCAACGCATGGGGCAAGGGGTGCCTATTTTAGATACCATGACCAAAGAATGTCGTGTGGAGCGAATTAGTCGCTTCGTCTTTCGAATATTCTTGACACAAGGGCTAAATCGACAAATTCGACGCATGTGTGAGTATTTTGATTACGATGTAGTAGCGCTAAAACGCATTCGAATTATCAATATCAGCCTGGATGTACCCGTAGGACAATACCGCGAAATTACAGCAGCTGAATTGGCTGAATTGAATCAATTGATCGCCCCTTCGATTAAAACGGAAGAAGCAAGCCTTACTCAGGATGCAACACAGCAAGACAGAAGCACAACATCGGTGGAACACAACCGCCAAGAGGATAGAAGACCGAAAAAGAAGTTCGACAGAGAGCGAAATAATGCTAAAAAATTAGGTCCAACACTGCGTAACGAAAGAATTTCAAGAAGAAGAGAGAATTAAATATTAATTCTCTCTTTTTTGTTTTTATTGCGATATCCATTATTTTAAAGAACATCCCTTTCAGAAATAGTTCTCATTTTGAGTACATAATTCAAATATCTCATTCACGAATCAAATGTAATTTGAAATTAGTCTAAATAATTTTTAGATATGTTAAAAAAGTCTATATATTTGCATGCTGTTTATATTAAGTCTAAATAAAAGCGTATTTACCAATTACTACAATTTATTCGTCCATGAGGAAATTTCTATTACTAACCACGTGTATCCTAGGCCAATTATTTGCTGCTCATGCACAACACAAACCCACAAGTATTGGGGGAGTTGTACAAGATGAGAAGGGAAATCCCATCGATTTTGCAACAGTTGCCTTGGTGGAAACAAAAAAGAGTGATTTAACTAATGAGCAAGGAGCTTTTAAGCTAAAAGTAGGTGCTGGAGGTACTTACAAATTAGTGGTTCAACATATTAGTTATGAATCAGTAGAGCTTCGCATTACTGTTGAAGATGGGGAACAGGTAAAGAAAAACATTGTCCTAAAAGCGAAAGACGCCATTTTAGATGATGTGATCTTACAGGTGAAGAGCCCTATTGAAAAAGTGAGAGAGTCTGCGTATAATGTAATTGCAATTGATGCGAAACCCTTATACAACACCTCTTTGGATGTTTCAGGTGCGCTAGACCGTGTTTCGGGTGTAAAAGTGAGAAGAGATGGAGCAGAAGGATCAGATTATACGTTTTCCATGAACGGATTTAGTGGTCGTCATATTCGATTCTTTATGGATGGCGTTCCGATGGAGGGATTTGGAAGTGAGTTTAAGATTAACAACCTACCCATCACCATGGTTGATCGCATCGAAGTATATAAAGGAGTAGTTCCTGTTGAATTTGGCTCTGATGCTTTAGGTGGTGCCGTTAATATTATCACGAATAAAGCCAAGGAAACTAAAATCGATGCTTCCTTTGCTACCGGTTCTTTCAATACCTATAAAAGTCACCTTAATGTAAGTAAGGTTTTTGATAATGGTATGACCTTTCAAGTGAATGCTTTCCAAAATTATTCGGATAACAACTACAAAGTATACGTTCCTGTTGCCAATTTAAAAACGGGGGTTTACTCTAAAGAAAAACAATGGGTAAAACGATTCAACGATCGCTTTCAAACCGCTACCGTAGTGGCTAAAGTAGGGGTGATAGATAAGTCGTATGCCGACCGATTACTCCTAGGATTTACCTATGGAGAAGGTAAAAAAGGCGTGCAAACCGGAACGATTATGGAAAAGGTGTTTGGACAGAAAAAACGCCGTTCCGTAACCATTATGCCTTCCTTAGAATACAGCAAACGCAACTTGTTTACTGAAGGATTAGATGTAACGCTTACCTCTACCTATAACGCCGGATACAACCAAAATATCGATACCTCAAGATACAAGTATAACTGGGCGGGTGAGCGCATTAAAACCATGAAAAAAGGAGAATCGGGTGGAGGACCTTCTCTAGTGAAATTCTTTGACCACAATGGTTCAACTACAGCCAATATCAGTTATAAAGTAAACGACAAACACGCGTTTAGTTTAAATAACGTGATTTACTACTTCAATAGAAAAACAGAAGACCCCCTAGCAGTTAAAGAAACGGAAAGCGAAAAGAAAAGTGAAACGACGCGTAGAAGCTTAAAAAATATCACGGCTTTATCCTATCGCTATAATATCCTAGATAATTTGAATGTATCCATCTTTGGAAAACACTATTCCATTAAACACACCTATCTGAGTGAGAGTACCAGTGTGGATAAAAGTGGATATGGAATAGCAGCGACCTATCTGTGGAAGGATTTTCAGGTAAAATCCTCTTTTGAGAAAACGTATCGCCTGCCAACAGACAGCGAATTGTTTGGTGATGGGGATATGGTTTGGGGAAATACAGGCTTAAAACCCGAAGCAGGGAATAACTACAATTTCAACTTGAGCTATTCAACTGTTCTAGATAAAGTACACGCAGTATTTGCAGATGCAGGATTTGTATATCGCAAAACAGAAGACTATATCCGAAGCAATCCCTATGGATCAGGATCAAGAGCGTCTAGTGTGAATATCGGAGGAGTAGAAAGCATTGGCCTCAATGTGGAAGCTCGTTATGTGTACAATGATTTCTTGCAATTAGGAGGAAGTTTAACTACACAAAGTATCCGCAGTAAACAAAAGTATGCTATTGGAAGTGATACAGAGTTAAACTCCTATTATGAAGAGCGCATTCCCAATGAACCCTATTTCTTTGGGTCTCTTGATGCGGGCTTGTTGTTTAAAGATTTAGGTCAAAAGGGGAATAACCTAAATGTAGGCTATAACTTGAGATATATTGATCATTACAGTTATGATTTCCAGAGTATAGGTGAAGAACCGATCTGGATTCCTTCTCAAGTGGTACACGATGTAAGTGCTTCCTATAGTTTATTTAAAAACGCCTTACATCTTACAGTAGAAGTTAATAATCTATTCGACAAACTAGCGTATGATAATTACAGCTTCCAAAAACCAGGAAGAAGTGTGATGTTCAAAATTCGCTATAGCTACTAAAATAATCTAAATTATAATCTATTAATATCAAATTAAAATGAAAAAAAGAGTTCTATCTACCATGGTATTAGCTTTTTTAGTTAGTACATTCTCTTTGACAAGTTGTTCAAGTGATGATAATTCAAGTAAAGGCGGAGAAGGAGGAGAAGAAGAAGAAGTAATTGACGATGGTTCAAGAAATCCAGAAGATTTACTGGGAACAAAATATATCCTAGGCGCTAGTGCTTCCAAAACCAATCTACTTCTTGAAGTGGATAACTTAAAAGAAGGTGCAATTAGCGTTAAGGGAAATGGTAAAACAGCCTTGGGTAAAAATATCTATACCTTTAAAGACCTACGTGCTTACGTTTTTGAATACAGAAAAGGAGATCCTTCGGGAATGCAAAGCTGGATGTTAAACAAAGACTTGCGTTTACAGCAAAATACCTTAGTAGATTTGCCTAATAGAGAAGAGTTTATCACTGCTTTCGGGCGATTTATGATCTCTACAACAGGGGGAATTGAATTGGAAAACGGCAAAAAAGGACAAGCGTTTAACTTCATTAATGGAGTAACAGGAGCTATTGAGTTTACGTCATTTGTCAATGTAGAAAATATTGCTGAAGAAGGCGAGTATGCGAACTTTGCAGGATTAGAAGATATCGGAAACGACCGTTTTGTTATGGCGATTGAACCGTTTAAAATTACGGAAAATAGCGACCAAGACAATACTTCTGCATTTAGAGACCGCGTATGGTTGGCAATCTTCAAATTAGATATGTCAAAAGAACCTGAAAACAGAGTGGTATTAGAAAATGTAATCAAAGACGATCGCATGAGTTTTGCTGTCGCTCGTTACAGATCTAGTCGCGTATCTACAATTGGAAAAGGGGCTAGTGGAGATATTTATGTATTTTCACCATCCGCTATGATTAGCCAAGAAAAAGGAGCTTTCTCTACGAAGCCTTCAGCTGTATTGAAATTCGATAAGAATACATTAAAATTTGACAGTTCATACTACTTCAACTTAGAAGCAAAATCTGGAGGTCACAAAGTGTATAAAGTATATGCAGTAGGTAAGGATCAGTTTATCTTAAACATGTTTGCAAACACAGATCAATCTTGGAATATGGCACCAGCAAACAAATTAGCACTATTCAATGCAAAAACAGGAGAGTTTAAGTGGATTGAAGGAGTTGCTGAACCAGGATTAATCGCCGAAATTGGAACACCTTACGTAGAAGGAAATGACGTATTTATACCGATTACTGCAGCAGCAAAATCGCATGTGTATCTATTAGATAGAACAACAGCAACCTTTACAAAAGGGTTGGAAATTCAAGATTTAGGAGATGGAACCGTTGGTAATATTGTAAAAATCAACGCATATAAATAATTTATTTGTTGTTATTCATTTGTAATTAGTTAGTGAAAAAAGAGGTTAAACAGTTCCGTTTAACCTCTTTTTTATTGGGATCGTTGAGCAATACGTCAACTGTGTTTCGTTTTAAGCAACGGTTATTTCTATTCGCGATATTCTTTTCGTGTTTTAAAGTCAATGTAAAACTGATGTTGTTTCCCCATTGCATCTTCTACTGTAACCCAACCTGAAGTATAGATTGATTTGTAAATGGAAGATGTGATCGTTTGCTTCGCCTGATAGCTATACAACTGATAGCGATATTCTTCTTGAGCTACGGCTAATAATCCCAAGTCTACATCCAACCAATACAAGTCTTGGTATATTGGTGCTAAATCCCATTTTTTTGTTTGCGTATTCCACAAGCCCACACGCTCAACACCTGCTTTGTCTTTTATTGTTATTTTAAAGACATGGTTGAGGGAACTGTTTTTGGTGATTTTTTGTATCGTTGTGTTTTCTGGGAGTTGATCCGCAGTAATTAGTTCTGATGTATAGGGACGATGTACTCTTGAAACAACATCGAGAACAAAGAAATCAGGAGCATCAATTGAATCTAAAAGTTGCCCGGTTTCAGAAACGTACTTCCAGTCATATACCCATGCGTCATAATCGAAGACACCCAAGATGAAGTAGGGATAATCGGGAATCGAGTTGACATAGCTCACCTTTTGAAGGTAGTCCAATTGTTCTGGAGTTTGTAGGGTGATCGCTTTTGGAAAAGCTTTGTCAAATTGAGGTTCTATCCAGTATGTCTGATTGTCGGAATCGTACAAGAAGTGAGGTACGGTGGAATAATAACGGCGTTGATTTACTCCATTTAGTACCATTTTTTCACCCTCAACAAGAAAAGATAATTGGTCTGTTGCCTCTAGATTTTGTCGTTCAGGCCGTTTTTCATTCGCGTTTAGTAGGGCGTATTTTTCTCCGTTTTGTTGTAAAACGCGCTGATTGTTAAACGTATCAATAATGTGCCCCGCTTGTTTTACTAAACGCTTTCCCTTGCGGATATACAGCGTTTCGTTGAACACAAAGTGCTGATCATCCAGTAGTTGTACATGAGAAGGGAGAGAGGCCTTAGCACTGAGTTTTTTCGAATACAACACTTGATCAGTTTCAAGGATGAAAACGTCAAATTTTTGACGCGATACGGTTGTATTTAAACCCGAAAAAATAGTCCATTCCCATTCCCAAAAACGCGAGGTTTTAGTATAGGTTTCTCGACGCATGACAACAGTTAGTTGATCCGTTAGTACCTGCAAAGATAGATAGCGCTCAGAAAAGGAGACCACCGTTTCTCCTGATTGATTGATGACTGCATATTCCTCTTGTTCGTTTTGAACTACTGCATACCCTGTTGAAGTAAATAAATCCGCATGCCTGTATTCCGTAGGGAGGACGGGAGTAAAATCGGTATCTACATACATGTAATTTCCGTTCTTTTTTAAATAGGGATAAAGTTCTTGCTTGATCCTAGGTTGTTGAAGGCGTTCTTTAGACGAATAGCATCCCATAAAGGAAAAAATAGCGAGTAGTAAAAGAGAGAAACGCATGTTACACGCTGTTTAAAGTTAGATAAACGAATGTACTGGATTTAAACAGGTATCAGTCTCCCTATTAATAGGGGTTTTGAAAAACAAATGCAAGGCAAAAGACGAAAGAACGCTTTGCGAAGCGTTTCGAGATATAAAAAAGAATAACTTGGGGTTGTTCAAGCTGTTATTCAAGAGGCAAGGATTTGCATCTCCTATTGAAAATAAGATTTTATATTCAGATTTTTAAAGTAAATTTGTTATGATATTTAGAATCCTTACGTATGAAGTATTATTCATTGAATTTTCGCTTTTTCATTCTATTGACTGTGTTGTTTATGGGATGCATCACCTGGGCAAAAGACAAAAAACCTAAAACTCCAGAAAAGGTAGAAACAGCACAGCCTGCTTATATTGTCTTGGAAAAAACGCCGGTGATTATAATGCACGATACACTATTTAATGTTTATGGGAATATCGGATCGTTTACCTCCAAGCAACGCGCTAAATCAATCGAAAACAAGATAGCCTCTTTGGTTGACAACTATTTATTTGATGGAGATTCCATCAAATTTGTCGATACAGGAAATTACCTCAATTTGATGTATGATAATGAAATCTTAATGAGTGTAGATACAATTCAAGCCACTCAGGAGGGTAAAACAAAAATTCAAGCCGCAGCGTTTTATAAGAAGCAAATTATAGATGCAGTAGAATTACAACAGCACAGCATGAGCTGGCAACAGTTACTCTTGCAAATAGCAGGGACAATTGGGATTATTATTGCGGAGATTTTCATTATCAAATATATTTACTACGGCTATAGAATAGCTAAAGTGATGATTTGGAAACAACGCGGTAAGAAAATCAAGGGCTTGTTTGGTATCATTGACGATCACAGGGCTATGCTTACTACCATTACAATTGCCAAAGTAGTTCGCTTTCTCATCGTCTTGATCTTTTTGTATATTGGATTATTAGCTGTCTTTAAGCTATTTCCATTTACCAAACACATTTCAGATCAATTGTTGGATTATGTCTTATCACCATTAAAATCAGTGGGAAGAAGTGTGAGTGCCTATATGCCTAAATTATTTACAATCCTTGTTATTGTATTTATATTCAGGTATATGCAGAAATTTGTTCGCTCATTAGCTGAAAAAATAGCCAACAATAAAATAACCCTAAAAGGGTTTTATCCCGATTGGGCTTTCCCAACCTATAACATCATCAGTGCGTTGATGTTTATCTTTATGTTTATTCTAATTTTTCCCTATTTACCAAATTCAGATTCCGAAATTTTTAAAGGAGTTTCTGTGTTTGCTGGTATTGTGGTGTCCTTGGGATCAACATCGGTTATTGGAAACTTAGTAGCAGGTTTAGTTATTACCTATATGCGTCCTTTTAAAATTGGCGATCGCATTAAATTAGGCGAGTACACCGGTGATGTCTTGGAAAAAACAGCATTGGTTACGCGAATTAAAACACCGAAAAACGAAATTATTACCATTCCGAATTCCAATATAATGTCTGCACATACGGTCAATTATTCACAATCTGCTAAAGAACACGGATTGATTTTACATACAACCATTGCCGTGGGATACGATGTCCCTTGGCAAAAAGTGCACGAAATGCTCTATGAAGTAGCCAATAGGACAGAGCACGTATTGAAGCGACAAAAACCATTCATCTTACAGGATCAATTCAGAGATTTCTATGTCGATTATCAGTTGAATGTCTACATCAAAGAAGCAAAGTTAACCGCAAAAATCTATTCCGATTTACGTCAACATGCACAAGATGTTTTTGCAGAAAACGAGATTGAAATGGCTTCCCCTCACTATATTGTCAGTAGAAATGTAGATGGAACGAATACCACTGTTCCACCTAAATACGTAAAAGAGTAGGGAAAAGGAGGCTAAGTTATAACCTAAATAATGGCAGGGTTTGTATCAAAATAACAGATACAAACCCTTTTTTTGTCGAATAGAGTACGAAGTCAAACAGGAGTAAAACCCTTAGTATTAAAAGAATAGAGGAGTGTTTTTAAACTATTTGGCTAAAAAAGAATGTTAAAAAAATTGTTTACTTACTAATTAGTAAGTAAACTTGTTGTGTTATTTAATGAAAAAAAGATGTCTAGTACACGAGATAGAATATTAGAACTGGGGGAAGAGTTAATTCTGACCAAAGGATATAATGGGTTTAGTTATCACGATATATCTACGGAATTGGGGATTAAAAATGCAGCAATTCACTACTATTTTGCAACCAAAGAAAATTTGGGAACGAGTATCGTAAAAACCAATATCCAGCGTTTTGAAGAAATGATAGCCAATATGGAAGCTTTTGATTTTGATCCAGTAAAAAAAATTGAAACCTTTATTAAAATCTATATAAAAAGTCAGCGCGAACGAAAACTTTGTATTGTTGGAGCGCTGAGTACAGATGTGGAAACACTATATCCTAGCACAAAGGTAGAAGTGACTAAAATCGTAGATTTAATTGTCCAATGGTTAACGCAAGTACTAGTTGTAGGAAAGGAAAAAGGCGTTTTTCACTTTGAAGAAGACGAAGCCCAACGAGCGTTTTTAATTTTATCAAGTTTAGTAGCTAGTTTACAATTAGCCCGAGTAAATAAGTATGTTGACTATCGTGGGTATTGTTATGGGCTTTTAGAACAATTAAAATAAACTTATAGCAGTTCATTTTTTTTTAACCCCTATACTTACTTATTAGTAAGTATAAAGAAAATAAAAAATAGAAGAAATATGAAAAGAGTTGTCATTACAGGATTGGGTGCTATTACCCCATTGGGAAATAATGTAAATACATTTTGGGAGCACGCCATAGCAGGACAAAGTGGAGCAGGGGCGATTACACATTTTGATGCAACGCCTTTTAAAACGCAATTTGCATGTGAAGTAAAAAACTTTGATCCTTTGCAATACTTTACAAAACCAGAGGCGAGAAAGATGGATTTGTTTACGCAGTATGCCATAGCTGCAGGGGAAGAATGTATCGTGGATGCACAGTTGGATTTGGATACGGTGAATCGCCATCGTGTGGGAGCAATTATAGCTACGGGGATTGGTGGACTCGAAACGTTGGAGAACGAGATTTTAGATTTTGCACACGATCAAGGCCATCCCAAGTTTAATCCGTTTTTTATTACAAAAATGATTTCGAATATGGCAGCAGGTCAGCTGTCGATACGCTATGGTTTGAAGGGGATGACCTATGCCGTAGCTTCTGCTTGTGCAGCGGCCAACAATGCAATTGGAAGTGCATTTGATGCAATTCGCTTAGGACGTGCGGATATTATTTTAGCAGGTGGAGCAGAGGCAACCATTTGTCAATCGGCTATTGCAGGGTTTAATGCCATGAAGGCGTTATCTACAGCAAATGAAGACCCAACAACAGCTTCTCGTCCGTTTGATGTTAATCGCACCGGTTTTGTTGCAGGTGAGGGCGCTGGGATTTTACTGTTGGAAGAACTTGAGCACGCTCAAAAAAGAGGCGCTAAGATTTACTGTGAATTGGTAGGTTATGGCGCTGCATCAGATGCCTATCACGTAGCAGCAACCCATCCAGAAGGAGAAGGCGCTAGGGCAGCTATGCAAGCAGCGTTAACAGATGCAGGCTTACAAGTAAAGGATGTCAACTACATCAATGCGCATGCGACCGCTACACCCGTAGGAGATCGCAGTGAATGCGAAGCCATTGCTCAGTTGTTTGAAGCGCATTTAGATCAGTTGAACATTAGTGCCACCAAATCGATGACAGGCCATTTATTAGGTGCGGCTGGAGCCATTGAGGCTATTTTGTGTATTAAGAGTATTACAGAGGGCATCATTCCTCCAACAATTAACTTGGAAACCGTTGATCCTGAAATTAATCCAAAACTCAATCTAACTCCTAATGTAGCTCAAACCAAACAAGTGGATGTAGCCATGAATAATACCTTTGGTTTTGGTGGGCATACCTCAAGTGTGGTCTTTAAGCGCTTTATCTAGTTGTAAAAAAATGGGGAGAGGGTTTTGTTCTTTTGAGGGTAAAGTTCAAGTCACCCTCTCATCGCCTCATCTTCTCACATATTAAGTAGTTTTAGGTATTAATTCGATTTTTCTGAAGAATAAAAGGTTAGTGCCGATTATTTTATTAAATTAGTGAGAAATACAAAATAGACTATGGCAACAATTATAGAAACAGATCGATTGATTATCCGCGAAATTACCCGTGAGGATGCGCAGGGGATTTACAATTTAGACAGTGATGAACGCGTGGTAAAATACGTAGGTAGTATGGTGATTACTTCCATGGAAGAAGCCAATGAAATTATCG
>JASLHL010000279.1 GCA_030152225.1 Flavobacterium sp.
CTTTAAACCTGTTGCTTCTAGTGAAATAAGCAAAGGTAATTTAACGAGTAAAGAAAGTGGATTATTTGATATTCAAAACGGAAATTTAGCCGTATTGAAAGATGTAACCTTAGATATTAGAAGTGGTGGAATTAAAACCAAACACATTGCAGATGAGGCTATTGGAACGTCAGAGCTGAAAAACAATGCCGTAACAAGTGCAAAAATAGGAAGTAAAGAAGTGAAAACAGTTCACATTGATGCCAAAGCCGTTGGAACAACGGAATTAGAGGATAAGGCCGTTACACAAGCTAAACTAGCGAATAATGCTGTTGGCTATAATGAATTAAGAAGTAACGCAGTGTATGGGGCTATTTTGAAAGATCAAGGGGTTAATGAAGATAAAATTGATTCAGGTGATGCACGTTCGGGTTATGTGTTAACTGCAGATGGTTCTGGTGGTGCTGAATTTAAAGCAGCCGCAACAGGAAATACGGGATCAGGTGAACTATATGGTGAAGGACCAATCAAAGTATCCAATGGAAACAATGCCGTATTGAAAAATGTAACCCTAGAAATTAAAGAAAAATCAATTGATACGGAATATATAACAAATGATGCCGTGGGGTATACACAATTAAAACGCGATGCTGTTTACGGGGCTGTAATTAAAGATCAAGCCATTACAACAGATAAAATCGCTAGTAAAGCCGTTGGGTATGATGAATTAGATCGCGATGCCGTTTATGGGGCTGTGATTAGAAATAGTGCCATTACTACGGATAAAATTGCTAGTAATGCAGTGGGACATAATGAGCTAGATTCAAGTGCGGTTTATGGAAGTGTGATCCGAAACAAAGGAGTAGAGGAAGATAAAATCGATTCAGGTAATGCGCGTTCAGGTTATGTACTAACCGCAGATGGATCGGGTGGTGCATCCTTTCAAGAAGCGCAAGAAGGGGGAAGTGGCTCAAATGGAATGCCGAAGTTCTTCTATTTACCTGCGATGTACGTAGAAATTGTTTCAGGTGGATCAGGTACTTTAAAAGTATATGACGAATACAGAGAACAATTTGGAAGCCCTATGGTATCCAATGATAGCGCGGGATCTTATCCTTCTTTACCCGTAGTTGGAAGAAATGAATTAAACTATCACGTTACTTACTATGATACGGCTATCTTTTATGATGTGCGTATGAGTAATGACGGCGTAATGACCTATAAAATGAAAAGCGGTGTCAGACCTACAGGTAGAACGTTTTTTAATATCGTATTAGAAGTAAAGTAAGTATTCACAACGCACAAGGAGAGGGAATCTTCTTTGTGCGTTTAATAAGCAAAAAATGAAAAAGTGTGCGTTTATGATACTGGCTTGCTTTAGCGTACTGACTATACAAGCACAGCAAACAAGAAGTGGATCCTACCATTTGCCTTTAACCGAAGGCAATGGATCGCCACCTCCCGGAATTGTAGAACAATCTGATAGTGGCGGAAACTCACCTTCTGGATATTATCGCTATACCTCAGAAGGTTTAGTATTAACTGATAAAAGGGTAGCGCATAGCGCTTTTGCTATTGATAACCTAGAAATTGACCTAAGAGAAGGTGTTGTGATCGAGTTTGAATATGCAATGGCGGCTTTGGGACAACCTGCTTTTGGAAAAGGAGAAGGACTAGCACTATTCCTTTATGACGCAAATGAAAGATTGGATTTAGGGTATGGATTTGAAGCTTTGGGCTATGCCTATAACGAAGCCAACGGTAATATTGGTCGAAAACCCAGTCTAAAAGGAGCGTATCTAGCTGTAGCCTTTGATGTTGGTGGTGGGTTTAAGAATTTTTTTAGCACCAATGAACATCGACGTGAAGGGATTTCTCCAGCTCGATTTGAACAAGCAGGGTATTATCAAAATGACTTTGGACGATACCAGCGAAATCACGTTACCTTAAGAGGGGCACATGCTTCTTACTATATGGCCTATGGATATAATGGAAATCCCGTTTTACTCACCAAATACTTTGGCGGAACGTCTGTTAGTGCTGGTGAAATTTCCATGGCAACGTTGAACTACCATACGGGAGAATACGCGTTTGATCGCAATACAGATGCGGCAAATTTTGATGTGGGAAATGGTGGAACACATACCAATCTAAATTTTCAAAAGATCCTTGTTGAACTTGAACCAGCTAGTAACGGTGAGGGGATATACATTACAGTGAAAGCCAAAGAAGGTAGTAGAGAGATTGTCCTTATCGAAGATTTTAAATATGAAACTTCATTTAAAACCTACGATAAAATGAATGATCTCTATGAGTTTAAAGCCCCAATTCCAGACCGTGTAAAAGTAGGTTTTACGGCTTCTACAGGGAATTTTACCCAACAGAAAACCATTATTCGAAATGTAAAAATCGCTATTCCCAATGCACTGATCCTAGAGGATATTCAAGAAGAAATGTGCGTGAGTGATACAGGAGAAAGCCGAAATGCAGCAATTACAGTCCCTGTTTTTGAGGATCTTGACTTCTCTGTACAGCCAAGCTCTTTTCAGTTTGTCGATGCAAATGGCAATGAAGTAGGTACCTCCTATACCCAATCCAATGTTGGAGAATGGAGCTATTCTTCAAGTAGAGAAGAAGTAACCCTCACGCTAAGCAACGCGTATTTTGAACCCGATGAGGTAGCTGAAATTAAGTATGTCGTGGAGGCAAGCGACGGTACAAAATCTCAACCTGCTGCAATTCGAATCACAGGTATACAATGTGGAGCCGTAGTCAATCCACAGATTAGAACTAAAAATGAGAATGAACCCTATCTCGAATAAACAAAAAAGAGGAAAAATAATTATTTTTCCTCTTTTTCTTTCTAACCTAATTCTTTTGTATTAAACAAATTGAGATGCTTACTGTTTAAATTATTCTTCAATATTATTTTCTTGTATTAGTTTTTGTGCTTGATCAAAGTCTTTTTCTTCCACAAGTACGTGAACTGCTTTACCCAATGTACCATAGCCAGCACTTCGCCCAGCTTCAATATCATCGCGAATGATGTACGCTATATTGTTCTCTTCTAATAAGTTTCGAACGGCTAAAACCATGATTTCACTACCGGCATATAATTTTTTGTGCTCCATATTCTAACTATTTTATTTAAAAATACAATTTTTATCCTACATATGACCTATCTACCTTCGTTTTTTTTTGATATTTTGTGTCTAGCGTATCGATAAAATGCAAGAGAAAGTCCTATTTTTACTTGATGTAAAGACTAAGACTATGTACAATCTCAAAATAGACTATGCAGAGGGAGCACATCCCGCTATTCTCGATAAATTACTTGAAACAAATTTTATTCAACAAAACGGGTATGGTGCAGATGATTATACCCTTCAAGCCCAAGCTATTTTACGCAGTAAAATGAATAAACCAGCTGCTGAAATTTACTTTGTATCTGGTGGCACACAAGCCAATCTCTTGGTGATCTCCGCTTTGTTGCGCCCACATGAAGCCGTAATTAGCGCCAATACAGGACATATTTATGCCAATGAAACTGGTGCCATTGAAGCAACAGGTCACAAGGTGATTCCCATTGAAAGCAAGGATGGTAAAATTACACCAGCCCAAATCGAACAAACAATAGCCCTGTTTCAACTGCGTCCCCATGTGGTAAAACCCAAAGTGGTTTATATTTCCAATACAACCGAATTTGGAACCATTTACACAGCAAGTGAATTAGAAGGAATTTCTGCCTGTTGTAAAGCCCATGGACTAACGCTCTTTATGGACGGCGCGCGTTTGGGACACGCCCTAACCGCAGTAGAGAACGATTTAACCCTAGAGAAAATTGCCGATCTAGTAGATGTATTCTATATTGGAGCAACTAAAAATGGCGCCTTGTTTGGCGAAGCAATCGTATTTTCTAACCCGGATTGTGTGACTGATTTTGACTATAACCTCAAACAAAGAGGAGCGCTCTTGGCCAAAGGTAGAGTATTGGGCATCCAATTCTCCGCACTTTTTCAAGACGATTTGTATTTCAAATTAGCGCAAGAAGCCAATGATATGGCAATGAAATTAGCACAAGCCTTTAAACAACAAGGGTACACCTTTTTAGTGGAACCTAGAAGTAATCAGATTTTTCCTATTTTACCACTCCCGCTGATCCAACGCCTCCAAGAACGCTTTGATTTTTATGTGTGGAAACCCATCAATGCTGAATATGCAGCCGTTCGCCTGATCACGTCTTGGACAACAGATGAACTCATGTTAGATGTACTAATTTCAATGCTAGAAGAGTAAAAATACAATGGAACACCTATTTATTACCGATTTAGACGGAACCTTACTCCAAAGTAACGGTTTCTTGAGCATGGAAAGCGAAGAAGTGCTCAACCAACTGGCAACAACAAAACACAAAATTGGCTTTGCTACGGCTAGAGGACTGACTAGCGCCCAGCAAGTCATTCAACAAATTCAGTGGAATTTTCCCGTATTGCTAAATAACGGCGCCGTTATCTACGATTGGCAAAAGGAAAAGATTTTGAAAATTAATGGAATAGAACAAGACGTTGTACAAACGATAATAGCATTAGGCAGGGAACACGGTATTTCGCCCTTGATCTTTACCTTAAACGAACACTTTGAAGAAGGAATCTACTACCAAGAAAGACCAAGCAAAGGACTACAGTATTTTATGGCCATGCGCCCACGTGATCCTCGCTTTATCGAAGTGAATCACCTGCATCAAGTAGCAGAAACATGGGATACCCAAGGCTTAGTTGTGATGTTTATTGACGACTATGAAACCTTAGTTCCCCTAAAGTTGTATTTGCAAGAACATGCAGGAAATCAAGTGAACTGCTTACTGCTTCAAGATCAGTATATTCCCGATCAATTCGTATTGGAAATTTCCAGTGCAATCGCAACAAAAGAGCATGGAATTGCTTATCTCATGCAAGAATATGCCATGAAGCCTGAACAAGTACACCTATTTGGCGATAACCTAAACGATCAGGGGATGCTGGCTTTACCCGCTAATACCTATGCCGTTAGCAATGCACATCCTGCTATTTTAGCACAAGCGCAACACCTGATACCATCCAATGATCAAAGTGGAGTCGCTCAAACGATCCAATCCATCGTCACTCAGGAAGATAAGAAGTAAAAACAGGGAGATCTAGTGTGTTTCAAGCGGAAATTATACTATTCCCTATTTTTTTTATACCTTCGGCTTTTCTTTTTTACACCAGTGAACAGAAGAAAAACACACAATAAACCAAACAATAAAAACTAAAAAAACATAGATTCATGAAATTAGCTAGTATCAATAATGGCACAAGAGATGGTCAATTAGTCGTTGTAACAAAAGATTTGACAAAAGCAGTTGCAGTGAGCGAAATTGCGATTACCATGCAAGAGGCACTAGATCAATGGGAAACGAAAGAAGCACTTCTAAAAGAAGTATATGAAAAGCTGAATGCAGGAAAACTATCTAATACCATTGATTTTACCACCGCTAAAGTAATGGCGCCAATTCCTAGAGCTTATCATTGGGCTGATGGAAGTGCGTATGTAACACATGTGGAATTAGTGCGCAAAGCGAGAAATGCAGAATTACCAGCATCTTTCTGGACCGATCCATTAATGTATATGGGAGCCTCTGACGCTTTTATCGGGGCTACAGATGATATCGAAATAGAAGATGCCGCATGGGGAATTGACTTTGAGTCAGAAGTAGCCGTGATTACAGATGATGTACCACCAGGCGTAAGCGCAGAGGAAGCATTGAAACACATTAAATTAATCACGATCTTAAATGATGTATCGTTGAGAAATTTAATTCCAGCAGAATTGGGAAAACAATT
>JASLHL010000287.1 GCA_030152225.1 Flavobacterium sp.
TTTTAAACATCGGGAAACATGTCAGAAAACAAAAACCTACCGCAAACATTTAGCATTGAAAATTTTAATGTAAACGCATTAGAGGAAGTAAAAAACAAAAGAGAAGCGCAGCTTAAAATAGTGCAAGCTAATCCCTACACGGCGATTACAGACACTGAAACTTACACGACAGCCAAGAAACACAGAACGGCTTATGTAACCGCAAGGACTTCGTTAACTAAAGAAAAGAAAGTCGTAATAGACAAGGTGAAAGAAAAGATTACTAAGCCAATCTCCGATTTGTATGACGAATTTATTGACATCACAAAACCTCACGAAGAAAAACAACAAAAAGAAGTTACACGTTGGGAGGACATAAAAGAAAATGAACGCCTATCTAAATTGCAAATCGAAGAAGATCGCAAACAAGCACATCGTGATAACATCAAAACTATTGCTGCTACTGTTTCGGAGCAAATCAAAAACTTGGACTACAACGCATCACTTACCTATGAGGTAAAACCCTTGTTAAACGGAGAGAGTGTTTCCCCTGATTCTTTCGAAGAGTTTAAAGGAGATTTACTAGGCGAATTGGAAAGTTTAAAGTTCCTTTTATCAAGTAAAAAGGCAACTCTAAAGGAGCAAGAAGATCTGAGAGTTGAACGCGAAAGATTAGAGAATGAGAGAAAGGAAAACGAGCGTATTTCTACCCACAAACAAGCTATTCAAGACTTCTACAATCGTTGGATCAATAAAATATACTCAGTACAATTCGACGGATTCAAAGCCTTGAAAGCTGAATTTGAAGAGGAAAAAGGAATCAATGTTCAAGAATTTCAAAAATATTATGCTGCTAAACGCGCTGAACTTGTAAAGGAATTTGAACAACGTGAAACTTTGCTCAACAACCAAGAACAACAGCGAATCGAACTTGAAAAACAACGCCAAAAACAGGAAGCTGAGTCAAAAAGAATTGCTGAAGAAAACGCTAAAAAACAAGCGGAAATCGAAGCAAGTCAAAAAGCGGAACAAGAACGCATCCAAGCAGAAAACAAACGCTTAGAAGAAGAAAAACAAGCTTTACAAAAAGAGAAAGACGAACTTATGAAGTCGCAACGTATTCAGACTTTGAAAAACTTAGGTTTCGATGATGATTTAGTACTGAACCTAGAGCATTGCAAAATTATTTTTCCCGAAGAAGATTTGCTTTGTTCTGAAGAAGAGTTTCAAGACACCCTCAACAACACCAAGTACAGAATTGAAAACCCACCTGTTACAGAAGTAGAAGAAACCATTCAGGAAGTTGAATACGAAGAAGTCCCTTTAATGGATATTGAATCCATTGATAATGAACATATGATTTTGGTTGAGTTAAATCCAGAGCAAAGAATTCAACAAACACTCCTAAACGACTTCTTCGATTACTGTTTATCTAAACACGGACACGCTGACCGAGATTTCATTGTTGAATTTTTAACTCGTGAACAATGGCACTAAAATTAGAAGTTGACCTAAGCGAACAACAACTTAAAAAAATCGCAGAATACATTTCGACTTTCGGATTATTGCCTGATTTGGAGAGTAAGGAAAAACCCTTGGCTGAACAATTTATGACTGTAAAACAAGTGGCACATTTCACTAACCAATCTACCCAAACAGTTATAAACCATATCAAACAAGGATTATTAAAATCTAGCAAAATAGGCAAATTTCACCGAATATCTCGACAAGACCTAAAAGACTACACCCATGGAGAATAACGAATTTTTCTACATACCATATTCAAATACCACTAAGGATAGTTTGATTTTTAATGGTTTCAAAGAGCTTCATGCTGTAATAGCTGACCAAGACAAAGACCTTTTTATCATCATCAACAAAACTAGAAAGCAATTTTTTATTGTTGGCGATAGTGTTTTAAAACACTCACAAAGGCTTACAACAATCAATTTAATCACTTTAAAAGACCTACGAAAATGGCACAAGTAACCACCCAAAATAACAAACCTGCTCCTACTGGAGTACAGGCTTTATCTAAGTTCCTAAACTCTGATTCTGTAAAGAACAAACTTACAGAGGTTGCTGGAAAAAAGGCAACTGGCTTAATAACATCCTTGTTGTCAGTAGTCAGTTCAAATAAAGATTTAGCTGATGTTGATCAGAATTCTATCTATATGTCCGCAATGATGGCTGCATCATTAGATTTACCAATCAATCAAAACTTAGGATTTGCTTATATCGTTCCCTACAACCAAAGACAACCTAATGGCACATACAAAAAAGTCGCGCAGTTTCAAATTGGCTATAAAGGTTTAAAGCAACTTGCTTTAAGATCTGATCAAGTAATAATTATGAATGATACGGATGTGAGAGAAGGGGAAATTACATTAAACAACAGATTAACTGGTGAAATGACTTTCAATTGGATTCAAGATGAGGACAAAAGATTGAAGGCTAAAATTGTGGGTTACATCGCTTATTTCAAGCTTAAAAACGGCTTTGAAAGTCAATTCTATATGACTGTAAATGAACTAGAAGCTCATGCGAAAAAATATTCTCAAAACTATAATAAAAATGGAGTTGGACCTTGGAAAGATGATAAACCTGGTATGTCTTTGAAGACAGTTACTAAACTGAATCTTTCTAAAAATGCTCCCCTATCAATTGAAATGCAAAGAGCCATTATCGCTGATCAATCTGTAATCAAAAACTTTGATCCTGCCAATGAAGAAACCTTGGATGTAGAAGTTGAATATGTTGACAACAATCAAAATCAAGTTTCACAACAACAGATGATTGCTGAAAAAGAGTACGATAGGATTAGCGAACACATTGAAAAATCCACAACAATAGATCAGCTATCCCAAGTAGAGCAAGTTCTCAAAGATGATAATCAGATTATCGCTTATGATGACAAAAAGAAGGCTATTGAAATGGCGTTAAAGAATGCCAAAGCC
>JASLHL010000253.1 GCA_030152225.1 Flavobacterium sp.
AAAGCCTATGGAGCAACGGATCCTGCTTTAACTTATGCAGTTACGGGATTACAAGCAGGAGACGATGCTGCTACTGTTCTAAGCGGAAGCTTAGTGCGTCAGGTAGGAGAGCCTGTGGGTACCTATGGGATTAACCAAGGTAGTTTAGCTACAACGCCCAATTATACTTTGGTGTATGAAGGTGCTGATTTTACCATAACCGAAGCGATCTTAACGGTAACTGCGGAGCCTAAAACTAAAGCCTATGGAGCAACGGATCCTGCTTTAACTTATGCAGTTACGGGATTACAAGCAGGAGACGATGCTGCTACTGTTATAAGCGGGCAGCTTAGCCGTCAGGTAGGGGAAGCAGTGGGTACCTATGCGATTAACCAAGGGAGTTTAGCAGTAAGCGCGAATTACACCCTGGTGTATGAAGGCGCTGATTTTACCATTTCACCGATTGAATTGGTTATTTATCCGCAACAAAACCAAGCCAAAGCATATGGAACAGCTGATCCTGTCTTGACTTTTACTACAGTTGGATTAAGCAATGAAGATACGCTAGCAACGGCTTTACGCGGTGCATTAGGTAGAAGTACAGGTGAAAATGTAGGGCATTATCCCTACACCTTAGGAAGCTTAGAAAGCATTGGAAATAATTATGTATTGCGCTTAGATACAACCGAGCGTTTTGAGATTACGCCTACTTCAATCGATATTGTTGTTGATGCAGGGCAATACAAGCGTTATGGACAAACAGACCCTGTATTGAGGTATAGCATTCAAGGATTGCGTCGTGGCGATTATCCCGCTAATGTTATGACGGGGCAGTTAGAACGCGAGGCAGGTGAAGCAGTAGGTCAATATACGATTACACAAGGCAGCCTTGCCCCACGAGCGAATTATATCCTTCGTTCGTTTACAACCGCTACTTTCGAAATTAAGAGAGCTGCAATACAAGGGCTTAGCTTGCCATCAAAAACAGTGGTTTACGATGGAGAGGCTCAGTATTTAGAAGTAGAAGGATCGTTGGATACGGGGACAACAGTAACCTATGAAAACAATGGACAAACCCAAGTAGGGCGTTATACTGTAGCGGCTACTATTGCAAATGAACCCAACTACGAACCCCTCCGCTTAGTGGGCACCTTGACAATTACACCGGCAGAGCAATACATTCGCTTTGGAGTTGTGTCAACGGTGGTACTGGAAGATACACCATCTTTGCCACTTCAAGCAGTGGCTAGTTCTGGTTTAGCTGTAACCTATACGATTGATGATCCAGCCGAACAAGCTATTGCACAAGTGGATGCAGCAGGAGTGATTCACTTCTTAAAACCGGGGTTTGTAACGGTAACAGCCCACCAAGAGGGGAATGCCAATTACCAAGCGGCAGTTCCTGTATTGCGTACTATACAAGTGAGGAGTCGAGATACGACAATCAGTAACTTGGTTGTTGATGGGGTTTCCTATGGAAAGGTTCCACGTGAAGTATATGTGGAGGTTGGTTGTGAAGGACTTAAAAACAGCGTTTTGATTGAAGTTGAAACAGCAGAAGGCGCTTTGGCCTTCCCGTCGTCCACTATTGTGGTGGATCTTCCTGAATACGGCGCCTATAAACAAGAAATAGAAGTTCTTGCCGAGGATGGTATTCACCGAGAAACCTATACTGTCATTATTGAAAAGAGAATGCCATGGGAGGGTGTTTTACTACAGAAATACGACAACCTTGTTTTTGTCAATAACAACTCCAAAACTAATGGAGGGTATGTGTTTTCAAAATATGAATGGTATAAAAACGGACAAAAAGTAGCGGACAAACAGCTGTTCTCCGAAGGAGGAACATCGGGTGATTTGTTGGATCCTACAGCAGCATACTACGCTGTACTTTACACCAACAAAGGTCAAGTATTCACGACTTGTCCGATGCAAGTGACGCGCAAAAACACCTATTCCATGACAGTATATCCGAATCCAGTCGATAAGAATACACCTTTGACTGTTCGATTTGATTACCCTGTAGCGGCGTTTAAAACAAGCGAGTACACCATTTACAATACCCTTGGACAGTTCATCACCAAAGGTCAGCTAGAACAGGCAGTGTCCGTCATTGACTTGCCATTTGACCTAGCGGCAGGTGCCTATATTTTGGTGATTAAAGTCGATGGAAAACCACAATCCGTTCGATTTATCGTCAAGTAATACAAAAAAACGCTTGCTGCTTAAAAAACAGCAAGCGTTTTTTTTGAGATAAAAATAAAAATCAACCTACTCCGCTCTTTCACTTCTTTACCAATCATAGGTAATACATCGTTTGCTTTATTTAAGCGAAGTTTTTTTCCTTGTGCTAAATCACGCACAAAACGCAAGCCTACACCAGCATGTAGTGCTAATTTCTCTTGTGTAAGTTTTAATTCTTTTCACTTTTACTTTACAAATCCTTGTATTGAACTCATAGCTGTACTTTATCAGCTATAAATAGAGGTAAAAACACGATACAATATCGCTCGGGTATCGTTTTGTTTTATTTTGATGTTTTATACCCGAAAGGTGTTTTTTGTTTACTTATAGTAACTATTTTAAATTTTACTATAAGTAAAATAAATAAAATAGTTTCTTCGGGTTTATTTGTGGGTTTTTGACGTAAAAAACGGATTGTAAATTTTATTTACTTTAATCTAACTATTTGTTTATATTGAGGTAATATAGTGTTGTTTTAGAGTGTTATTCTTCATGTTTAGATAAAATTTTCATAATACTATTTTTTTACTATTTGTAAAAAATATAAGCAATTTTGTCTTGTTATTTATTAAAAATAAAACGGTATGATGAACACGAAGTTTACCTTATGTCTAATTTTGCTGTTGAGCGTAATTTCGATGCAAGCACAACAGCAACCATTAAAAGGAAGAGTACTGGATGGGGGTGAATCCCTACCAGGTGTGGTTGTAGAGATTGCTAGTACGGGCAAATACACGACAACGGATTTAAACGGGGACTTTTCGTTTCATGATTTGGAAGCGAAAGAATACGAAATTACCTTGAAGTATTTTGGCTATGCGGATAAGCAAGAAGTTGTTGACCTAAGCCAACAGCAGCAGTATACGTTTACTATGACGACTTCTCATAATAATTTAGATGAAATTGTCATTACGTCTTCCAAGCGTTTGAGTGAAGCGAAAGCGATTAACATGCAAAAGAATTCCATTAGTTTGGTCAATGTAGTAGCCTCAGATGGGATTGGTAAATTGCCTGATCGAAACGCTGCGGAAACAGTACAGCGTATTCCTGGGGTGTCCATTGAGCGCGATCAAGGCGAAGGGCGCTATGTTGCGGTTCGAGGATTGCCTGCTGAATGGAATTCAACCACGATGAATGGACATCGCTTGCCTACTGCAGCTGATGAAGGCGCAAGTAGAGCAACGGCATTTGATTTTTTTCCAACTGAAATTATCGGCTATGTGGCGGTATTCAAAGCCTTGACACCCGATATTGATGGAGATGCCTTGGGGGGAAGTGTAAACTTTATTACGAAAACGGCTCCTGCGGACTTTACGTTAAATGCCTCCTTAGGGATGGGGTACAATCAGCTGTCGAATAAAGGGGTGTACAGCGGAAGCTTTACTGTTGGGGATCGCTCTAAAAACGGCAAGTTGGGCTATATTGTAAACCTATCGCAATGGAATCGAAACTGGGCAACAGATAATTATGAAGCAAGGCGCTCAGGAGATGAGGGAGTATATCGCTTAGAGTTGAGAGATTATACAGGAGAACGCCAAACAACGGGATTGAATACCGGTTTTGAATATAAAATAAGCGATAACTCCAAGCTTTTCGCTCGTTTGAATTACGGAAAATTATTGGATAAAGAACTGCATTATAAGCGACGTATCCGCTTTGATAAATTTAATGCAGCTACACAAACGGGGCGTATTGAGCTGCAAAATATCGTCAATGATTTGAATTTTGATTTCTACGGAGGCGAAGTAGGGGGAATACACGATTTGGGTAAAGGCAAAATGGATTGGAGTTTGGGACATTATAGAACGGAGTTCTACTATGGCAATATTCCAGATAAAGCAAATCACAGCTATTTGGCCTTGATGTATACCCAAGATGATGTGCCATTTAATGGGGATCTATTGGAAGATAGAGGTAACGGTATGCGCGCGTATTGGCAAGCAGATCAAGGGGCATTAAATACTGCTAATGTATTCAACTATTTAAGCGATTCAAGCTTTGTGGATGACCCGAAGAAAATGAAGTTTTCAAATCTACAGCTGTATAAAGTGGGTGTAAAAGAAAGAGATAATATAGTAGCTGCTGCAAATTACGAATGGGAATCCGCTAGTGATTTTAAGTGGAAAGTTGGAGCTAAGTTTGTCGATAAAGAGCGATCAGCAACATTTGCCGATGAGTTTTATGGATGGACGGGGTCTCAGCCTACACCAGTACTGGCAGATCAACAACCGTATTTGGTAGGGCAACCAGGGGCATCGGATTACCTAAAGCCATTAGATGCAACTATAGGGAATAGTTTTGGTCCTGTATTGTCTAAGGCAGGAATGAAAGATTTTTATTTTAACCACTTTTTTAATGGTGATTTGACTTTATTGAAAGGCGATTCAGAAATCCTTGCTGAGGGTAGAGGATTGGGGCGTAACTTTAAAGTAAGAGAACAACATAGCTCTGCTTTTGGTATGCTGACCTATCAAATCAATGATCAATTGACCTTTTTAGGAGGATTACGTGCAACGCATACCCATACAACCATTGATGGTTATAATTATCAACAAGAGGAAGGACAAGCAACAGGACAGCTGACTAAAGTAAGGGATACCAAAAGTTATCTTTCGCTTTTGCCGATGTTGCACCTAAAATATACCCTAGCAGACAATACCAACCTGCGTTTAGCAATGACCCGAACCTTTACACGTCCTGATTTTGGTTACTTGGCTCCTGGGGGAACTTATTTAGCGGCAGACAATCAGTATGTTGGTGGAAATCCATCAGTAAACCCTACGTATGCCTATAATTTTGACCTTATGGGCGAGCATTATTTTGGCGATTTGGATGTTATTTCAGGTGGAGTATTCTACAAGCAAATAACGGATCCAATTTTTGTCAATGCGGAACAAGGAACCTATAATGGAATCAGTGGTGTGGAAATGGCACAGCCGCGAAATGGAGACAATGCTTGGTTGTTGGGAGCGGAAATCAGCGGAAATAAAAAGTTTGACTTCTTACCTGGTTTTTTCAGCGGGTTTGGAATACAAGCGAATTATACCTTTACCAAGTCAGAAATGAAAATTCCTTCGCGAGCGGGAGTAACGTCCTTACCCCGTCAGGCAAAGCATTTGTTCAACGCACAGCTTTACTATGAAAAAGGAGGGCTTAATGTACGTGCCGCCTATAATTTTAAAGGGAAATACATTACCGAACACGGGGCAAGTGGTTTGTCTCGAGATGATGTGTACTATGGAGATTATGCGAGTTTAGATGCTAATATCACCTATAAAATCAACAAGAATTTTACCATCTTCCTGGAGGCGAACAATTTGTTGAATTCAAAGTTAGCCTATTACTATGGAGATTCGAGTCGTCCTTTGCAAGTAGAATACTACGGAGTAAAAGGAATGCTGGGATTGAAGTGGGAATTGTAATTCTTTTATTTAAGCGAAGAAAAAGACCTGATTGTTGCGATCAGGTCTTTTTTATTGGGGTTAGGTTAGGGCTGTTACGCCTACTCTAAAATGTTGCCCTGTGTTGGCGGTATCAAAGGCTTGGGTTAACTCCGTTAGGTTGTATTGGGTACTGACCAAATCGCCAAAGGGAAAGCGATGGTGGTGTTGGGATAAAAACTGTATGGCCTTAGCGAGATCTTGTGGGATGTAGTTGTGTAAGCCACGGATCGTTAGGAGTTTGCGCACTACTTTCTCGGCATTAATTGGCGTGGCTGCCTGGTTAAATACAGCGCCAATCCAAATGCTACTACCACCAATGCCCAGTAATTCAATGCCTTCTTCCATTACGGCAGGAATGCCAGTAGTGTCGATAACGACATCGGGACTGAGGTTAGCCTTGGCTAATAGCTGTTGTTTTGCTGCTGTATCCAAGGTGTTGATCAGGGTGAGTTGTGCGCCAAATTTCTCTCCTAAAGCCAAGCGGTCTGCGTTAAGATCACAAAGAATAAGGTGTTTTGCGCCTAAAGTAGTGGCCATGGCTGTTGCGGATAATCCCAACATACCCGCGCCATATATTAGCACGGTTTTACCTTCTAGATTACCCGCTAAGCGCAAACCGCCAGCTATAGTAGCATGGGTGCAATTAAGCGGGGCGATTTCCTGTAAGCTCAAATGGGAGGGAAGTTTAAAAATAGCCGTGCCCTTTTTTAAGAGGCAGTGGGTAGCAAATCCGCCGTTGAGTTCCCCTTCATTAAAAGGATGATGCCCATATTTGTAGAGCGAAAGGGATTTTTGAGGATATCCTCTTTGCGCCATGGGATCGTCTTCTTCGTGAGCGTAAACACACCACGTAACCAAATCTCCAAGCATCAGTGTTTGTCCGGTGTAATCTTTGTTGTTGGATGGGAGATGTACAATTCGCCCTACAATTTCATGCCCTAATATTGTGGGACTATCCAGCGCTCGTCGCCCACAATAGGTGTGTAGGTCGCTCGTGCAAATTGTGGTATAAGCAATCTCGACAAGGGTTTCTCCCTCGGGTACAGGTTCAAGCTGAACTTCTTGAGCTGTAAAGGTCTTGGTTGTGTTATCAAACACCATAGCCGTGGCTTTTGTTGATTTCATATTTTTACTATTTGTAAACATTTGCTTCCTGAAGTATAGGTTTGTTTTATTGTTTAATTCCGATGTAAACTAGGAGGTATTCTCCTTGTTTTATTGATGTTGTAAAGGTATGTGCTTTGTTTATAGGTTGTTTAGGTGGGTTGTAAGCTTAACCTAAAGTTTACTTTCTGTTAATATTCCCTTGTTTTCTTTCTGTTACTTTTGTTTACAAATAATAAAATAATCATCTCATGAAAGGAGCAATAGTTACAAAGAGTAAAAATACAGAAACGTGGTTTTTGTTGATTTCCGTTTTTCTTTGTTATACAGGCATGTATGCCGTGCGCAAATCTTTTTTGGCAGGACAATATTCGGATATGACGGTATTCTTTGGTATGGATCCCAAAATTCTACTGGTAATTAGTCAGGTTTTTGGGTATATGATTTCCAAATTTGTGGGCATTAAGATTGTTTCCGAGATGTCAAAAAGCAGCCGTTTATACTGGTTAATTGGTGCGACAACGTTTGGGTTGGCGATGTTGGGGTTATTTGCGGTTTTGCCTGGTGAATGGAAGTTTATTGCTTTGTTTTTAAATGGGTTGCCTTTGGGGATGATTTTTGGTATCGTATTCTCTTATATTGAAGGGAGAAAAAATACAGAACTACTAGCGGCGGCGCTGAGTGCAACCTTTATCTTTTCTACGGGATTTGTCAAGTCAGTAGGCTTGTTGCTGATGGAAAATTTTGGGGTAAATGAATACGATATGCCTTTTCTAACGGGACTGTTGTTTTTTCCCTTGTTTCTCTTGTGTTCTTTTATCATGAACAAATGCAAAGGGCCTTCTGTGGGAGATATCGAAGCGCGTAGTGAGCGAAAACCTATGTATAAAAAAGACCGAATGGCTTTTTTAAAAGCGAACGGCTTGGGGTATTTGGGTTTGGTCTTAATTTATGTTATTCTTACGATTGTACGCGATTTTAGAGATAATTTTGTCGTTGAGTTTTGGGAAGAGCAAGGAGCTAGTGGAGCTCCCAAACTAATCACCCTAACAGAAATTCCAGTTGCGCTTATCGTACTGATTATTGCCGCGTGTAGTGTGCTAATTAAAAACAACAAAAAGGCTTTTAATCTGGGGATTTATATGACAGTCACCGGAGCATTAGCCATGGTAGGTACAACCATTCTCTTTAAAGAAGGTCAAGTATCTGCAATTGTCTGGATGATTGTATCGGGGATTGGTGTGTACTTGCCCTATATTTTATTTCACTGTTTAATTTTTGAACGATTGGTCGCTTTATTGAGCTTTAAAGGAAATGTAGGCTTTTTGTTCTATTTCGCAGACTCATTGGGCTATTTTGGCAGCGTAGCAGTTTTGTTGCTCAAGGAGATTGTCGGTTTTGAACAGCGATGGACGGATTTCTTCATCAACTTAAATATACAAGCAGCCCTAGTGATTCTGTTGGTTGCTCTAGTTGTCATCTGGTTCTTTAAAAAGCAATTGGAGAAAAAACCAATCTTACATAACGCAACAGTTTAAAAATAGTAATAGTTTATTGCATATGAAAAATACATATGATTTAATCGTAGTAGGTGGAGGTGTTTTGGGAACCTTCCATGCGTATTACGCAGCGCAAAAGGGATTGCGCGTATTGGTCCTAGAAAAAGATAAACAACCCAGCAGTGCAACAGTGCGCAACTTTGGGCAAGTGGTTCCCTCGGGAATGAATACCAAATGGCAAAATTACGGCAGGGAAAGTTTACAGCTATACAAAGAAATACAAGCTAAATTTGATATTTCAGTACGAAATAACGGTTCGGTTTATTTGGCGTCTAATGAAGAAGAATTAACGCTGCTGGAAGAATTGCATCACATCAATAATGGCAATGGATATACCTCCCACATATTAACCAAAAACGAATGCTTAGATCGCTATCCTGGTATACGATCGTCTTACGTAAAAGGTGGGTTATTTTTTCCTGAAGAAGTAACTGTAGAACCGCGAACGATGATTCATCGTCTACACGAATTCATGACAACAACGCTAGGGGTTAGCTTTGCTTATCAAACGAATGTGGTCCATTGTCAACAGGCGAACGAACAGGTAGAAGTAACAACCGCTAGAGGAGAAGTGCTAGGTGCAACCAAAGTACTGATCTGTTGTGGGGCGGAATTTAAAACGCTTTTCCCTACGGTGTTTGAACAAAGCGATATGGAAGTGACTAAATTGCAAATGATGCAAACAGTAGCTCAACCTAGTACCTATCAATTAAACGGTTCTATATTGACAGGCTTGTCTATTCGCAGGTATGAAGCATTTGGCGAGTGTCCTTCTTTTGAGGCAATTAAAGCAAGAGAAGATCAAACTAGTTTGGAGAAAAAATGGGGGGTGCATATTTTGTTTAAACAGGCGACTGATGGATCAATTATTATTGGTGATTCGCACGAATATGCCGATGCTGCAGATCAGGATGCCTTAGGGTTTGATATCAAACAAGAAATCAATGCTTTTATGCTGGAAGAGGCCAAGAAAATATTCGAATTACCCCGTTATGAAATACGAGATACCTGGTTTGGCGTTTATGCCCAAGGAAAGAATAGCGACATCTTTAATCAAACAATAGGCACAAACATTCATATTGTCACGGGAATTGGTGGTAAAGGCATGACAGGTAGTGCAGGTTATGCAAAAGAAAATATAAATACTTTATTTTAATAAAAATGAAAAATATAGAATTGGTGGTTTTTGATATGGCAGGAACTACGGTGAATGAGGATAACTTAGTGTATAAAACCGTTTGCAACGTAATTAACGATGCGGGTTATGCGGTAAGTTTAGCGCAAACCCTAGAGCACGGTGCAGGTAAAGAAAAGCTACAGGCGATCAAAGACATACTGCGTGCCTGTACGTCAGCAGTTGACGTAGAGAAACAAGCGCAAGTTATTTTTAGAAACTTTAAAAAACACTTAGAAGACGCCTATAATACCTATCCCATCAAAACATTTGATGGAATGGAAGCCTTTTTTCAAACTTTGCGCGCCAATAAAATCAAGGTGGTATTAAACACAGGATATGATGCGAAAACAGCTACTAAATTATTAGCTAAGCTAAATTGGCAGGTTGGAACTACAATCGATGGATTAATTACAGCAGATGATGTTGTTCTGGGTAGACCCTCTCCTGAGATGATCCAAATGGCAATGAAACAATTCAATATTGTAGATCCGCAAAACGTACTCAAAGCGGGCGATTCCATCATTGATATAGAAGAAGGGAAAAATGCAAATTGTGGGGTAGTAGTAGGAGTTTTAACCGGGGCTCAAACTAGAGATCTGTTGGCAACTGCCGAACCTACGCTAATTGTCGATGCCCTCGTCGACATCCAAAGTATGTTAGTAAAGTAAGTGAATAGAAGTAAAAAGGGATAGTATTGTTTTTTCAAACTATCCCTTTTTTATAGGTGAATAGTTAATCGTTTTTATCATAAAAGAAGTAAACCACAAGCATCAGGCAATTTTCTTGGGTTTTATTCATCGGAACGTGTGGAATTCTACCGTCAAACAAAATAGAATCTCCCGCTTCTACAAGCACTTCGTCTTCCCCAATTACATAGGTACAGGCACCTGAAATTACATACTTGAACTCAAAGGCATCCGTTTCTACTTTGTCTCTTTTTGAATTGGGTTTTACCTCCAATAAGACGGTTTCAAAGCCACAAGAGTTGAGCTGCTTGGAAAAGATAGAGCGGTATTCAAAACCCACAGCCGATTCTTCCTTCTCAATTATCGTATAGTCCTCTTTTTTACACAGAATAAAATTGCGCTTATTAGCCAGTGGAATATGGGCGAAAAACGCACCAACTTCAACATCTAGCGCTTGAATAATGTTTAATAAAACAGGTAAGGAAGGAATCGTTCTTCCATTTTCAATTTTAGAAATAAGACCATTACTCACTTCCGCCTTGGTGGCAACTTGTGTAATGGTATATTTATTTCGCTTTCTAATTTCCTTTATTTTTTTGCCTATACCAATCAGGTAATTATCCATGCTTTTTCTGTGTTTAAAAGCAAATATAGGAACTTTATACTAGTAATAGCGTTTTGCGTAAATTATATAGGCGAGGATAAGGAGGTAAAAACATCATTCGAGCCGTACCGCCTAAAACGGGAAAAAAGGCTGTCAAAGGAATCGAATACTTGATAATTGGTAAGTTTATTATAACTAGAGGTTTCCATAAACGGTTAAAAAAAAGTATATTTGAATAAGGACTTAATAAAAATCGTTTGGTGTTTGTCTGTCAGTGAGTTAGATTTCTTGTCTGACTATGTCCCTGATCCTAAAAACCGAAGTAGAAAACCTTTACACCCTAGCTATGAAGTTTACGCTTAAATCGTTTTACTATACTGTATTCCTATTTTTTATCCTGGTCAAAATGACTGCACAACCTAGGGCAGTTTCTACCTATGATAGCCTTATTGCTGAATCTTATCAAAAGGATCAACAAATTAGAGAGGAATGGGATTCCCTCTTGGCAAATGAAAATAGGAGTAATCAAGAATTAGTAGACCATTTTGCTAAGGTTGAGAAAATTGATCTCGACAATCAACGTATCGTACTGCCTATGTTAGATCAATATATAGCTCAGGAAATTGAACTAACGGATGCTTCATTAGCTCAGCTGTACTATATCATTCAACATGCCGATGGAGCAATTCAAAGTAAGTATGCCCCTTTTATAATAACATTGTTTGATAAAGAATTAATTAGCAATCAAGAGTTCGCTTGGTTTAGCGATCGCTTGGCTGTTAGAAAAAACAACGTTCAACCCTATGGTTTTCAAATAAAAAGTTGGGCAGAAACAGCAGAGCGTTTTCCTTATCCTATTTCCAGTCAGGCAGAAGAAAATTGTCAGCGGATTGATTTAGAATCAAGTAAGGCGTATTTGGAGGATAACTTTGGTGGTGATTATCTGCCTCAATACCTCACAACAGGGGAATTCGTTGTTTTTGGTCACGTGAAGGGAGAGCAGAACAACAGGGTAATTGTAGGGGAAGAATTGGAGGAAGCTGCGGTTAATGACAAAGGGTTTTACGTCCTGAAATTGAAGAAAAAGAAGGGGCAAGAAATTCGATTATGCTTGAAAAGAGGGGAAGAAACCATGGATTGTAAAACAATACTCATGGACGACAAGGACTGGGAAGAAGTTGATTTTTAGCTAACGCCAAACTATCTATATCCAAATTGTATATTGGCTTGAAAAACAAGAGCCAAGGATACCATTGGTTTTAAAAATATAAAAAAATGAAGGTGGAATTTATTTGTTTTTTTGCGTGTGCAATAGCACTTGTGGGATGTAAAGACAAGGTAACTACAGCTATTGCAAAGCAAATGGTTGAGGTCAATGTCAATGAAATGAGTTTTATAGATGACTTTATTGAGAATAAAGATATTGTGATTTTGGGTGAGGCAAGTCATGGGGATGGACGTACTTTTGAAATTAAGTCTGATTTAGTCAAGTATTTAGTGGAAGAAAAGGGGTTTACTACCTTTGCTTTTGAGTCAAGAGATTTTTTAGAGATAGCCTATATTGGAGGTAATTCATTTTTAAAAGATAGATTGGATGAAAGTCTCAGGGAAGATTGGGTACGACAATGGAGCCCATGGGGACCAGCACAAGAAATTCAAGGTTTGGTTGATGTGTTGACTACCAAAGCAATTAGGCCTATTGGGTTGGAGACCTATTCCTACACTTCAGAATTACTCGCGTTAAAATTAATCAAGGAAAAGTTAGCAGAAGATAAGCACGCGATTGGTTTGGTTGATTGGCGCTTGTTAGACGAGTTACATGCAACGATTTTTGAGGAGCCATATGATGCAGATACTGCTGAAGACCTAAAATCCTATGTATCTATTTTACAAGATGTATACAAGGAGGTTCTTCGTTCTGAAGTTTATGATCCGTTTACACTTCAATTAGTAGAAAATGCTAGTACATCAGCAGAATTAAACTATTATTCCTCCCTAGAAGCGAATCCTACAAATCTAAATAAAGTAATAACGTTGAGAGATCTTCAGATGTCAAAAAACTTGGTTTGGTATAAAGAACAACATCCAGAGGCCAAAATCATTGTATGGATGGCAAATTTTCACGGAGCTAAGGAACTAAGTGCTGTTACTTTTGAGGGAGAGGAGGATTACTCCTATGAAAACCAAAAAGTTTTCGCAGAATTCGTTACGGAAAAATATAAAGACAACGTGTTTAGCTTAGCCTTTACATCCTCAGAGGGAAAATCTAAAATGCCTTATGATTTTGAAGGTGTGGAGGAAACTACCATTGTATCCCCTAAAAACTCCTTAGAAGAAGAATTAGCATTAAAAGGAATGGACTATGGTTATATTGATTTTACGACCTTACGAAATCAAAAAAGGTATAAGCAACAGCGGTTTCATAGCCTATTGTTGGGCTATCATAATCAAGAAGGAAATTGGCTCAACGTATTTGATGGACTTTTTTATATTAAGCGAAATGATAGAGCCAATCCAATTGAATAGGTTTGTATCGCTAGGAAAAGTCTTCCATGCAATTTTAAATAGTTAATAGATAGTATAAAAAAATAAAGCCAAGAGCACTTCAACCTGCGTCTTGGCTTTATTAATTTTTATGCGGTCTACTATCACTTAAACGAAGTATAGATGGTAATCTATAGCTCCGTCCAGTTTAATTCTTTTCTATATTTTTCCGTGAGGGTAGGGTCTGCTGATTCAATGCTTTGTACGTCGTATTCCTCTTTTAAGTAAGGGGGAATATCCTCCACAGATAAGAGTCCGAAGACTTGATTCTTATCCGCAAGGAATTTGATTGAATCTATATTTCTAAACTTGATAATAGGAAGATCCTGCTTGAGATAGGAAGCTTTATAGTATGGATAAATCATCTCAAAATAAGTAGTGAAGTTTTGTTGAAAATTATGTATTTCGATAAAGTCATAAGGCCTTTGAATTAAAGCAAAGGAATTTGCAGTAGGCATAGAACCAATTGAGGCTGAAATGTTGAATAAAGTTTTAGCATTCTCCATATAGTTAAACCTAAACAAAGCGCGTATTAATTCACGCTGTTTTTCCTCTATTTCTGAAGAATTGTAAACATCCATTAATGCTTTTGTCATGACTTGATCCTTTTGATGTAGGGAGTTTAATGTCTGTATATCCACTAACTTATCTAGATTATGGGCTAACCATTTTGGATGATTTTCGATATACATCTTTTTGAACCAAGGGGCTAATTCACCAGAGATAATGGACTGGTAATAATTTTCCTGCCCAGAAAGATAGGACACATTATAGCCATTGTGGAGCACTAATAGTTCCAAAGAGGATTGAAAGAAATCAAGATCGTTATATTGAAACATTGCCTCTAGGTTGTGATGAAGTACTTCAGGATTGTAGCTACCATCCCTATCTTTTAGCGCTTGAATGTCTTTTTTAAGGGCTGTATAATCGGATTCATTTTGAATGTACACATTGTAAATGGTAGAGACTAAGGTATCTCGAGGGGTTTGAGCGCTAGCAAAGGCTGCAAAAAATAGGGTAATGAGGGTGAATCTTATTTTCATAGGATAGTAGTAATTAGGTGGGTTAGGTTTATAGTATCTCAAATAGTAGGATCAATTTTGATTAAAAGAACAACAATATACTAAAAATGAATGGAAGTAGGATATGCGTAATAATGAGATTGAATCCGCACGATTTATCGTCAAGTACTACAAAAAACGCTTGCTGTTTTTAACCAGCAAGCGTTTTTTTTTGAGATGGGAATAAAAATCAACCTACTCTGTTTAGTGGTAAGGGGGCTATCCCTCTTCTTGCTAAGTCGTTGAAAAAAGGTGGGTATTAACGTTCTTTTCTACTGTATCGTAGGAGTAAATACAAACTAGTGAGCATGAATACTGCTGAGAGTGCAAAGGCAATACCAGGTAAGTAAAGCCAGGCATTGTCTTGAGTAAAAAGGTAGAAACAGTAGGTAAATAACGGAGGCGCTATACTTGTTGTCAACCCATTTAAACTGCCTAATACCCCTTGTAGTTCGCCTTGATGTTGGGAATCAACCGATTTAGATAACATCGACTGAAATCCCGTTTGTTGTACACTACCGAGTAGGTAGAGCGTTATTCCGATCCACAGCTGTACTGTTGTTGTACAAAAACTCAGTAGGACTAAACCGATAAAGCTTACAATTACTCCAAGGTAGATTAGTTTGTGGTCTGTCAGTCTTTTGGAGAGGTATTGCAGCACATACGCTTGTACCAAGAAGCCAATTATACCTATTAAGGTCAGTGATAGTCCGACTTGTTGTTTGCTCCATTCAAATTGGAGTAGGGTAAAAAAGGACCAGGTACTCTCCATGCTATGTGAGGCCGCGGAGAGTAAGAAAAAGACAACAAATAAGACGGTGATTTGTTTAAAACGTCGGATGCTTTTTAAAGACTGTAGCGGAGAAAAGGAGGAAAGGCGTATGGGGGTTTTCACTTTCGTTTTATGGGTCTCGGGAAAGTAAAAGTAGCCATATACGACATTGCATAAGCCTAGAATTCCTGCAAAGTAAAAAGGGTAGGTGTGGTGGTATTCACCGAGTAAACCACCCAATAAGGGTCCCAAGATAAAGCCGATATGAAAAGCCGCATTGAGATAGCCAAAGTATTGGGTTCTACTCGATTCATCCGTACTATCTGTGATGGATGCGGAGGTTACAGCGAAGGTAGCCCCTGTAATACCAGCAAGTAATCGGCTGATGAACAAGAGCCAGTAGCTAGAGGCGAGTGCCATAATAAAGCAATCTATCGAAAATCCGAATAGGGAGAGTAGTACTACTTTTCTACGTCCATAACGGTCGCTTAAAATTCCCAAGATTGGAGCAAAAATAAACTGCATCAAAGCATAAGCGAGTGTCAGTATTCCTCCATATTTTGCAGCTGTGCTTACATCCGCATCCAGTACTTTTTCTAATAATTCGGGGAGTACAGGGAAGATAAGACCAAATCCGGCACTATCTAATAGTATGGTGATCGTACAAAATAGTACGACCCTGTTTCGATTTGTTGATTTCATAATGAGGTATAATAAAATAACGGTACCCCAAAGATTGGGTACTCAAAAAAACTTGCGTTTCTCTTTTCGAAAGAAAACGACATCGGTCTATGTTATTTTACTACTGCTGCATAAGCGTACAAAGATAAGCGCTAAAAGAGTTAGGATCAAGTAAAAAGAAGAAAAATAAAGTGAAGAAAGTACTGTTTTTCTATATGCGAACTACTTGATTTTATGATATCTTTGAATGTGACTATAAAACAACGTTCGTTGTTCATTCCGTATAAAAATAGACCACTATGAATTAAATCGTTTTGAATGATACTACAGTAGTGCTAAAAGTGAAAAAGAGTCCTCTTTTTGCTCGTGTAGTTTGGTACATCCTTACGTTTTTTTCTGCTGTTTTACCTATAGGTGGTTTTGTGGTAGATGTTGCCAACGTAGTGAACAACAAAAGGCGAATAACCAAGTGAGAGCAACGTTGGTTGGGAATTAATTATTGAAGAAGAAGATCTATGGCAAAAGTTTTAAAAGAAAGTATGGAAGATTTAGAATTATTATTAGTCTCTACTAAGGCACCTGAAAGGAGAAAAGCAGCTAAACTCATTGAAACATTTGAAGTAGTTGAGCTTGGAGACGTATTATATCAAGCATATCTGAAAGAAAGCAAGAATCCAAAAGCTTGGGAAACCCAGTGTATCATGATAAAAGCTTTAGGTAAAATTAAGTATAAAAACGTTTTACCTCATTTAGAGAGTATTCTAGAAGAAAACCAGGTAGATGATATGATTACGCATGAAGTAGCTTTAGCATATGTGAGAATTAATAGAAAATCTAGTAAAGATATTTCTCCAATATTGAAATTATTAAAAGAAGGTAATTTATCTGTTCTTTCAGGAGCTTTAGCAGTATTGGCGTTTGACGATATTATTCCTGAAAAAGAAGATAGGTATACACTTATTGATGCAGTTAATTTAAAACAAGCGCTTATAAAAGAACAGCATGAGGTTGGAAGTTTTGATCCAAGGGAGTATTTGTTATCTGCAATGTCTAAGTGGGATAGAAAAGATCCAAAAATTAGTAGTTTTATAGAAGAATGTTCTAAAGATGAGTATTTAGGAAAAAGACATAATCTAATTGAAAAAGTTAGAAAAGGTAAGAAAGTATATGCTGAGTAAGCTGAAGAATGGATTAATTATAAAACAAAAGACCTAACTACTATAGTTAAGTCTTTTGTTTTATATATGCGATACAATAAATCAGATCCTAGTGGTCATATGACTAGTTATATTGCTCCTATTGCTAAGATAAAAGGTGAGAAGAATTACAGCATCGTGACAGATCATCTAGGTACGCCTATCTTAGGCTATAATGACATTGGAGAGAAGATCTGGAAACGTGAGTTAGACTCATTGGGAAAAGCTAGAATGAGTGTTGGAGAAGAGGGGTTTTGTAATTATCTTTATCAAGGTCAGATCCGAGTTTAAAACCTTACTAGAGATGCGTATTAACGAAAATATGTTTAGAAAAAATAAAGAAGAAGATATATGGCCAAAGTTTTAAAAGAAAGTACAGCGGATTTAAAGGTGCTATTGAATTCAACCAAAGCACCTGAAAGAAGAAAAGCAGCTAAACTCATTGGAGCGTTTGAAGTAGTTGAGCTTGGAGACGTATTATATCAAGCATATCTGAAAGAAAGCAAGAATCCAAAAGCTTGGGAAACCCAGTGTGTCATGATAAAAGCTTTAGGTAAAATTAAGTATAAGAATGTTCTTCAAGAGCTATCTAGTATCATAGAAAATAATATAATACATGACATGATAACGAATGAGGCAACTTTAGCATTTATAAGAATAAAAAGGGAAAATAAAAATGATATAGTTCCTATCCTGAAATTATTGAAAGAAGGCAATTTATCAGTACTTAATGGAGCATTAAAATCGTTGGCATTTGATGATGTTATCCCTGAAAAAGAAGATAGGTATACACTTATTGATGCAGTTAATTTAAAACAAACGCTTATAAAAGAACAACATAAGGTTGGGGTTTTTGATCCAAGAGCGTATTTACTGTCAGCAATGTCAAAGTGGGATAGAAAAGACCCTAAAATTAGTAGTTTTATAGAAGAATGTTCTAAAGATGAGTATTTAGGAACAAAACATGATTTAATTGAAAAAGTAAAAAAGGGTAAGAAAGTATATGCTGAGTAAGCGTTGAATCCTTTCTTTGTCTAGTAAGGCTGCGTATCAAACTAGGTTTACTGTTATTTGCTTACTTTTATAAAAAATAAAAACAAAGGACGAGTGAACTTGTCTTTTTTGCTTGCTGTTATGAAACAAGAAGAAGAAATATCCCTCTGCATCCAATTAATCAATTGGATGCAAGACTATACCTTGTCCAATGAAGTGGTCCTGTCGCGTATTGATACCCAAGACTTTCTGGCTAAAGCCCTTATTCTCGATCAACAAAGAAAGGGAAAAATGTTAGGGAAATCATTAGAACAGCTCGTTAGACAAACACTTGAAGTGCTTGAGCAGGCGGATCCAGCACTTGAGGTACACAACCAACGGTATCCGTATTCCTTTCTCGATGTGGTCTATCACTTGTTGCAAGCCTGTGAAAATGAGAATGTATCTACCCAGTCTTTACAAGGCTATATAGAAGCGGCAACAGATGAAATTTTGCAGAGTCGATTGGTCAATTTTACCATTGAAAAACTAGTGTTGGAGGACAATATTGAAACAAGTCTAACTCTAATTTCTAAAATAAAAGACAAGGCGTATCACTACCGCAGCTATCGATTACTCGCACACTATTATGCAGGTCGTGGAGATAAAGCAAATTTTCTTCAGGTCTTGAAAAAATGTGATGCCCGAAAAGATATTGATGAATTAGAAGAAATCAAGAGCATTTTTATCGAAACCTATGCAGCTCAACACCCTTTAGAGGAGGTAATGGCAATAGTTCAAAACAAGCCCTTTGGACCTTCGTATTATGTCGCTGCCTTCTTGCCTTTAGTGAAAAAGGAATCGTTTCATACTATTCAAACACTATTGCATGCTTCAGCGTTTGAAGCTCCTAATTTATACGTGCAGGAAATAATTCTGACTAATGCTTTTCGCTATAACAAAGCCAATCAAACACCTGAGAACTTTGCCCGTTTACAACAACTGTTGGACGCAATTCCAGCTAGGGTGAGATGGACTCCCTCAGACTTTAGTTTAAAAGATAATTTGTGGTCCTTTATAGCTGATGCATTACTAGCCAATCAACAGCTTGATTTTACTGCTGAATTACTGTATTGCAGCAAGAAAATTAGCGCTAAAATAATCAAAGATAGCCTCAAACGACAACTAAAAACGTACCGTAAAGAAGAAGAACATGATTGAATTTTTTCCTTGTATTTTAGTAGAGCACTCCACGAGTTTCTCCATCATTTGCACCAATTTTCACTACTTTGATCCCTATTTTGGTAAAAAAGGCGGCGGTGGATATTCCGTTGAGTAATGGGCAAGAAAATTGGCAAAAGAACATCAGTTGACTCGCGACATTACCTTTGATAGTGAATCGGTATGTTTAGTGTGTCAGCGTCCAATCAGGCTGTCCTGTTGAAATTGAGCCTGTTTTTGCGCGAGATAACTGGGGGAGAAGAACAACATAAGAGTTGTGATAGTTTAATGCCTAGCATAGCGCTAAAGAAAGGAGAAGAACTCTTGTTGGCTGGTTTTGTATGGATCGTAGATGAACATAAACAAGCGCAATTTAATCGACAAGTACCTTATCCTGCACTAACACCTGTATACCGCCAATTCATCCAAGCGATGATTTAGTATGTAAAACCCAGAGGGTAAAACAAGAGTATTGACCAAGGATAGGTCTAAATAGTGATGTACATTTAATAGTATAATAATGAAACAAAGACTTTTTTTTTCAAAGATAAACCAAGAGAATGTTTTAACATTAGAGGAAAAATTAATTAATACATCAAGTATTTGTATAATTAATAAAGATTATGATGTTAAATGCTTGAGGATGCTAAATGAACTTCTTGTCAAGTATTCCGAAATATTAGTACTGTATGAAATCGAAACAAAAAAACTTTTGGAAGAAGGCGATTTAAGTGCATTACAATATCTAAGTAATGTCCAAAATTTATGTATTGCAGTTAATATGGGGATAATTAGTACTCTTGATCAACTTGGAAATATTAAACATTTAGAACGTTTAGAACTAATGAATAGGTTTAAAAAGGGTATTTCATTAGAAGTGTTGAATAAATTTACAACGTTAAAATACTTTAGAATTGAGAGCGGGATCACTAATAAGCAACACCAATTTTTAAATATACAAAATAGTTTAGAAATATTAAGAGTATCTTCATTAGACTTAAGTAAATTATCTCGTAATCCTTTTATGAAAATATTACTTATTTCAAAAGAATTAAAAAGTGGAGAGTTATTAAATGCAGTTTTTCCTAATTTAAGGACTTTAATGTTAGAAAGATGTAATAAACTTAATCTTGAAGATACTATTTCAAGTTTAGATTTGAAAGCTATTCGATTGGGACATATTTCTACTGTAGAAAAACTTCCAATTTTTAAATACGCCAATAATATAGAGTTATTTCAATGTGTAGGTTTAAAAAAATTAACAGATGTAAATTCAATCTTTAGTATGACTAATTTAAAAGCTTTAATGATTACAGAGTTAGTAGATATAAATGCAGATATTTTTATTGAGCGATTAAAAGAGTTAAAGTTTTTAGAAGTAGCTTATATAACGTTTAAAAACTCATCTGAAAGTGATAGAATTTATAATTATTGTTGTGAAAATGGATTACATTTTAAGCAACCTGGATTAGTTGATTCAGAACGTTTTGGACTGTATGCTTTATGATGCTCATTAAGCTAAGATCAGAAGTAGAAAAAATGCAAAACATAAAATGACTCGTTTTACAATTGATCAACTTAGGAATGTTATTTTTGCTATTGCTATTGAAATAGATAATGGAGTAAGACAAAATACAAAGTGTTGTAATTAATTATGAGTGAACTTAAAATTAACGTTATTGGTGAACCAACCATATTTGGAAATTTAGAATATTTAGAATCACATCGATTCATTAATGGTTTACCTTTTCCTAATTCTTATAAAAAATTTGTGCGAGAATACGGATATGGCTTACTCTTAGGTCAATTTCATATATACATACCAATGGATAGCTATGGTGATTCTTGGAATGTAAAAAGCAATAGTATAAAAGCAACATATTATACTGATTTAGTAAATAATGATATTTGGTTTGAATTAAAACCTGATGCTTCTATTGAAATAGCAAAGAATTTGGTTCCATTTGGTTCAAGTGATAATGGATACTATGTATTCTGGGACATAGAATCTTTTCTCGAAGGAGAATATGATATATATATAACTGATTTTCGCGGTACAGGATTTAGAAAAATTGGAAAAACATTAGAAGAAGTTATAAGAAAATTTGTAACAAATATTGATTTTTTACCATTTTTGACAGCGCGTTCACCAAACATTTTTCAATGCTATACTAGTTTAAAATAGCTTTTTAATTAAGGATTGTTTTTATTTAGAAAATTTCTTTTGCTCTAAGCAATACAAACTGGCTGCGACACATTAGCTCTAGGAGGGCAAGTAGGAACAAAACGCAATTCTTTGCGAAATGGATGTACGATTGTGAAAATGGGAAAAATAGAAGGTACTACCTTCGATTTGGTTCTTTTTTTGTTGCAATTTGCCCCCTACTTTTTTCAAAGGAATTCAAACGAAAATCAACTGTGTTTTTTAACAGATTAATGGGAGTAGGTGAGCAGTTTTGATGGATATACTGTAATGAATAGTTTTCTTTTTTATATCATTTTTTACTGATAGAATTAAAATGAAATTTTTTTCTACTTGATCTCAAAGTAGAAAAAATCATATCAGAAATACGTTGATACAAGATCTGATTAAAATACCATTTACCCAATGAGTAAAGCCAACACTTCTATTTGTGATTCGTGGTATTTCATATAAACGCATTCAAGTTATATTTTTCTGTTTTTTGTAACAGGATAAAATGACGTGTTACATTTCTGTCGTTTTTGTAACAGGATAAAATGACGTGTTACATTTCTGTCGTTTTTGTAACATGATAAAATTTAATCTGCATTCAATTTATGTAATTGCGTAGCTTCGTTTAAGATGCTACTACTTTATAATGACCTCGTTACTCTATAGAATCTTATTATTTAATGAGGTCAGAAGACTTGGTAGTTAATCCTTATTTATAAATCTATATAATTTTCATCAGGTTGAAGCAAGCGTTTAAATGTTTAATATAATTCATCTTTGGGGGTGTTTTAGTTGATCAAATGTAGAATAGAACGAAAAATTTTACACTTTGCTAATTGCTTTGTTTGGTGGTGATTCTGTAATATTTGAATTGAAAAGTCGTTATTTATGTGTTTTCGTCAAATTTTCAGTATGGTTTTTGCTTCATTTTTGTGATAAAAATAAAATGTAAGAATATGAACCAGAAACTTAGGTATTGTTTAGAGCAAAAAGTGCGATTAATTGATGAATTAGAGCAGAAGCAGGATATGAATATAGAAGAATGGTCGGCTCATGTGCATCATTGGAATAAATTCATGAAGAAATTGAGG
>JASLHL010000308.1 GCA_030152225.1 Flavobacterium sp.
TACAAACAGATATCAAGCAACAGCAAGAATTACTTCAAAAACTAATGCAAGAAAGTATGAAATAGTTTGGGGTGGTGAGTGGTGAATTGTAAGTGGTGAGTCGTGAGAGGTAAGTAGTTCAGTTTGTGAAGTTGTGAGTTGTAAACTGTTAACTATTAACTATTAACTGATTAACTGATTAACTGATTAACTGATTACTGTAAACTACTAACTGTTAGCCTGTAAACCAAAAACGCCTCCACAAAGGAGGCGTTTTTTATATTGCACACAAAAAAGCTATAACTATAGGGTTATAGCTTTTAAAATTGAAATAAGTTTTATCTATCTTGAATAGTTAGGAGCTGATTTAGTAATGGTGATATTATGTGGATGACTTTCACCAATACCTGAAGCTGTTAGCTGTACAAAACGAGCTACTTCTTGTAGGGTTGGGATGTCTTTAGCACCACAGTATCCCATACCAGCGCGTAAACCTCCAATAAATTGTAACATACTCTCGTTTAATTCCCCTTTGTATGGAACGCGACCTTCAATTCCTTCTGGAACTAATTTTTTCACGTCATCCTCTACATCTTGGAAATAGCGATCTTTAGATCCTTGTTTCATGGCAGCAACAGATCCCATTCCGCGGTATGCTTTGAACTTTCTACCTTCAAAGATAATTGTTTCTCCTGGTGATTCTTTTGTTCCTGCTAACATAGATCCTAACATCACACAATCAGCACCTGCACCGATTGCTTTAGGGATATCTCCTGTATAGCGTAATCCTCCATCTCCGATAACGGGAACGCCTGTACCTTTTAAAGCAGCTGCAACTTCCATAATAGCAGAAAACTGAGGGAATCCCACACCTGCTACCACGCGAGTTGTGCAAATTGATCCAGGACCAATTCCCACTTTCACTGCATCAGCGCCTGCTTCTACTAAATATAAAGCAGCCTCTGGTGTAGCGATATTTCCTACTACAACATCGATTTGTGGAAAAGCTTGTTTCACGGCTTTCAATACGCCTACAACGCCTTGTGTATGTCCGTGAGCCGTATCGATAATTAAAGCATCTACTCCAGCTTTTACTAAAGCCGTTGCACGCTCAACTGTATCATGTGTAACACCTAAAGCTGCTGCAACGCGTAAACGACCAAATTGATCTTTATTTGCGTTGGGTTTTAGTGTTAATTTAGTGATATCTCTAAAAGTAATGAGTCCCACTAATTTATACTCCGTATTTACTACAGGTAATTTCTCAATTTTATTCTCTTGTAGAATACCTTCCGCTTGCTCTAAAGTTGTTCCTTCTGCAGCAGTTACTAAGTTTTCTTTTGTCATTACCTCCGTAATAGGCTTTGCGTTCTCTTTTTCAAAACGCATATCTCTATTGGTGATAATTCCTTTTAAAACACCGTGCTCATCCACTACTGGAATACCTCCAATACTGTACTCAGCCATGGCTTTCTTAGCATCTCCTACGGTTGCTGTTAAAGGGAGCGTTACAGGATCGATAATCATTCCTGACTCTGCTCGCTTCACTTTGCGAACCTCTTTTGCTTGCTCTTCAATGGTCATATTTTTATGGATAACTCCAATTCCTCCTTCACGAGCAATAGCAATAGCCATTTCGCTTTCCGTTACTGTATCCATCGCCGCAGATATAATAGGAACATTCAGCGTAATATTTCTTGAAAAATTTGTTTTTAAACTTACCTCCCGTGGTAAAACTTCCGAATAATTTGGAACTAAAAGAACATCATCGTAAGTTAGTCCTTGACCGATGATTTTTGTTGTGTGTGCTTTCATGTGCAATTGTAGTTGAATTGCACGCAAATTTAGTTTTTTTTATTCAGTTAAAAAAATACTAGTGGTAAAAATTAAAAACTTTTAACGCTTCATTATAGGCGCTCTCAAAAGACATGGCACTTAAATTAGTCTCAATCTTATTCGCAGTAAAATAACTTAACATTTTTTCTGTTGGCATATTACCAGTTAAATCATCTTTAGCCATTGGACATCCTCCATACCCTTTAATTGCCCCGTCATAACGCAAACAACCTGCTTTATAAGCTGCATCAATTTTTTCAAACCACGAGTCTGGCGTCGTGTGTAAATGCGCACCAAATTCAATCTCCGGATAAGCAGGAATCAAATTGCTGTACAAATAATCAATTACTTCTGGCGTTGAACTTCCCACCGTATCGGATAAAGAAAGTATTTTTACCCCCATGGTAGCCAATCGCTCTGTCCATTCTCCAACAATATCCACATTCCACGGATCTCCATAAGGATTACCAAAGCCCATAGACAAATAAGCTACTACTTCTTTGTTGGTCTTATTAGCAATATTGAGGATCTCTTGCAGGGTAACTAAAGATTCTGCAATCGTCTTATGGGTATTTCGCATTTGAAAATTCTCCGAAATAGAAAAAGGAAATCCCAAGTACTGAATTTCTTTGTGTACAGATGCTTCTTCTGCCCCACGTGTATTGGCTATGATCGCTAATAACTTGCTTTGGGTTTTACTCAAATCCAGCTGTGCCAATACCTCTGTCGTATCGATCATTTGAGGAATCGCCTTGGCAGATACAAAACTTCCAAAATCGATCGTGTCAAATCCTACACGCAATAATGCTTGTAGGTATTGTACTTTTTTTTCTGTTGGGATAAACATTTTAATGCCTTGCATTGCATCGCGCGGACATTCGATAATTTTTACTGTTGGTTTCATAGTGCTCCAAAGATAGAAGAAAGCAATAAATTCTCAAAAACAAATTAGCAAATTAAAAAACACTTCTTTTTCTTCCTACTCTAGTCTCCATTTAGTTCGATCATTTCTCCTCCCTTGAACGGCATGATAATCTTTAAGATTATTTTAGATAAATAAAGTAGAATTAGTCGTAAGTTTGATGAGCAAAGATAAAATAGTGACCATGACTCAATCCACGCAAAAAGCGATAAATAAAAACTTGCCACTGGCAGACATCATAGAAAAAGCAGGAACGATCGAAGCCTATCGCGCTGTTTTTTACGAAAAATTCTTAAAAAACGACATTTATGTATTGGTAAAAAAAGAGTATAATCAGGCCAATAGCTTCAACGCAAATGCACCAATTATTACCTTTGAAGATCAGAGAATTCCCGTTTTTACAGATCCTAAACACATTTACGATCAAGGGGCCATCCAAGACGAAATGAGCTATATGAAAGTCAACGGTAGAGCTTTTTTAGAGCTGGCTATGGGACACTATATCCTTGTAAACCCCTTTTCAAAAGTGTACAAAGAACTTGTACCCAACGAAGTAGCAGAGATGTTAAATGGTTCTATTTTTAATGTAATCAAAGACAATGTAGCACACATTCACATGCAAGCACGCATTGGAAAACCAGAAACAGAACCAACAGCCTTATTACAAGAGTTAAAGAAAACGTTTGCTTCTATTCCCGCTATCTCCTCCGCTTACCTTGGTTGGACGTATAACGAGCAAATAGACCAAAAACCACACTATATTTTTGCCGTTGATTGTCAAGTCAAAAATGCCGCTGGATTTAAAGAAATTGCCGATGTTATCTCCAATCTATGTAAACCACATTTGAAAAAAGAGGACTATATCGATATTATTCGCCTCGAACCTAATGGTAATTTTAGCGACTATTTTTACAACCAAGATCAACCGTTTTACAGCAAATAAATGAAAAACAAGTTACCCACGTTTACTCCAATCGACAGAGAAACTTGGAGTAGAACCCCTTATTACGACTACTATCGTACCCAACTTAAAACAAAATATACCGTTAGTATCAAAATTGATATTACAACCCTTGTGGCTACCTATAAGTCAAAAGGATACAAATTCTTTCCAACCTTCCTCTATGTTATCCTACGTGCACTAAACAATAGCGAAGCTTTGCGTACTTGTATACACGAAGGTCAATTGGGTGTTTGGGATTTTCTCTCTCCTCAGTTTACACTCTTCCACGACGATGATAAAACCTTCTCTGATTTGTGGAGCGTCTATCACGCCGATTTTCAAGCCTTTCATCAAGCCATTGTCCAAGATATCGAACAGTATAAACACGTCAAAGGCATCAAAGTAAAATCAGGACTACCTGCTAATTTTGTACCAATCTCTTGCGTGCCTTGGATTAGCTTTGACAGCATTAGCCAAGATACTTCCCATGATACCGATTTCTTGAAACCCATTATCCGCTTTGGCAAATTCTACCAAGACCAAGAACGCGTATTAATCCCCCTCTCCGTTTATGTCAATCACGCAATTGCGGATGGGTATCACACCTCCATGTTTTTAAATGACATTCAACAACTAGCCGATCATGTAGAGGATTGGTTGACAGTTGACAATTAATCAGTTGTTGCTCTTTATCTCACTTAGTTTATATTTTATTTTAGTATTCGATTTGCTCTTTATCTCACTTAGTTGATATTTGTTTTGGCGTTCGATGAATCTTCGATTTGCTCTTTATCTCACTTAATTGATATTTTGTTTTGGTGTTCGATGAATCTTCGATTTGCTCTTTATCTCACTTAGTTGATATTTTGTTTTAGTATTCGATTTGCTCTTTATCTCACTTAGTTGATATTTTGTTTTGGTGTTCGATGAATCTACATTTTCCATTCACCACTTTCCATTCACCACTTTCCACTCACCACTTTCCAATCACCACTTTCCATTCACCACTTTCCATTCACCACTTTCCATTCACCACTTTCCATTCACCACTTTCCAATCACTATTCACCACTTACCATTCGCCACTCACCATTCACCATTCACCATTCACCATTCACCACTTACCCAAAAAGAGGAATCTTAAACAAGTATGCTTTGGTAATTCTCCAACAGTGCTCCAACCATCCTTCGACAAAAAGGCCAATTTCCTTAGTAAACTCCAAGCATTCTTCAAGGAGTGTCGAACAAAACTAAAAGAATACCATACTTAAACTAGTAAAATGGCGGAAGACGATGAGAGGATGATCATAGTCATCCAATCAAACAGCGACTAGCTAATCCGCCTGTGTCACCTGGAGAAAGGAAAGGTAGCATCCAATGAATCCGTTATACTGAAAAAAACACATACGGTGTCGATTTACTGATGCGATGCTTCTTTCGTCAGCATGACAGGGGGATTGTACGCATCTTTGCTAAAAAAGAAAATTTTATAGAGCCGATGAGTACCTCTTGATTCGAACAATCTCAAAAAAAAAAGCATCGTATCAAACAGTTAATACCTGTGATACGATGCTTTTTTTATGTAATTCTATACGTAGTGAATGGTAAGTGGTAAGTAGTAAGTGGTAAGTGGTAAGTGGTGAATGTGAACCGTAAACTATAAACTGTACACTGTAAACTGTAAACTAAACTATAAACTATAAACCGTAAACTTAAAAAACTTCCCCTTCTTCCACGCCTTCAATGACTTGTTCCGAAGGAATCAACTGTAAGTCAACTGTTTTTGCGGCTGTAAACTTTACTTGGTCTTTATATTTCAGCACCATGCCATTTTCTACATTCAAGCTCCACCCCTCTTTCAAGTAAATGGTTTTCGTTTTATCGCTTGTTAGGACAATGCTTTTTTCTTTTTGAGGCAAGAATATTTCAGCTTCTTTGCCGTCTTTTGCAAAGAGCACAAAGCAACTTACTTCATTATTTTCTAAATCATTTTCTAGGTTTCCTTCGTCTTCGATTGGATTTAAGCGGAATCCCACTTCAAACACGCGAATACAATCTGCTACTAAATAACTGTAGCGATAGCCTGCTGTATAAGCACAACCAAAGCCATCTTCTTCACCTACGACGGTTGTGCCCCCATCCGTTGTGATCGTCTTTTCTTGTTGTTCATTGCTTTTCCTATCCTTTAGGATAAAATCACAGGAAACTAAACTAACTGATAAGAGTACACCTACTACTAGTCCAATTTTTCTCATCCTATAATCTTTTAGTGTGTTGAATATAAAACGGTTTCAATAGTTGAAAAATTAGTCGGTTTTTCAGGATCATAAAAGTATTTTATCAATACTTCTCCATGTACAGCTCCTGAATAAAAATCGGCTATAATCCATCGGTGATTAATAAATTTTACTTTATTAATGATACACTTTTGTTCATTCATTGCGCCATAAGGCACTAAAGGATTCCCTGTTTCCAGGTGATTTAAGGCCAAGATTTCCTCGCGGATTTTGTCCACATCTTGATCTAGCGTTTTGTAGTTGAAATATTCTTGTGCATCGTCGTTGTACTCCAATGAAAAGTACTTCGCGTCACTTAATTCTTTCGATGCCAGCTTTAAAGAATCTCGAACTATAGCGATTCGCTTATGTGCTATTTCGATTTTCTTCTCTTCTGATTTCATCATGTTGCGATTTGTATTGTACAAGAGGGCTATAACTAAAACTGAAAATACAAAAAGGTAAAAAAAGACTTTATGTCTCATGATTTATGGGAGTTTTATTTGTTGTTCATCGTAGGCCAAAGATACATTTTTTGGCAATATCTTTTCCACTTCTTCGCAAAAACCTAAATCTTGTGAAATATGAATGAGGTAAGCATGACAAGGATTGATTTTCTCAATAAAGGCCAAGGCTTCTTCCAAATTAAAGTGAGTGGGATGTTCTTTTATTCTCAAGGCATTTACAACCAAAACAGCGCATCCTTTTATCTTTTCCACTTCTTTTTCTTCGATGTATTTGGCATCTGTAATATAGACTAAATCACCTAATCGAAAACCAAAAATGGGTAAATCCCCATGTTGAATAGCCAGGGGAATAATGGGTTTTCCCTTGATGTAAAACGGCTGATCTTCTTCAATAATATGGGGTTCTACACTTGGTGCACCAGGATAGCGATTTTCTGTGGTAAAAATATAGTCATATCGCTTTTCTAAGGCCGTTATCACCCGATTAGAAGCGTAAATTGGCATAGGACCGTAGAGAAAGGTTAAAGGGCGTATTTCATCTAATCCTGCAATGTGATCTGCGTGTTCATGCGTAAACAAAATAGCATCGAGATACCCGCAATCTGCTTGTAGCATTTGCTGTCTAAAATCTGGACCGCAATCGATCAATAGGGTTACATCATCCCAGGTAATTAGAGCCGAGGTACGCAATCGATAATCGCGTTTATCTAAACTTTTACCAACGGGGTGATCTATTGCTATCACGGGAACTCCTTGAGAGGTACCTGTACCTAAAAAACGTATTTCCAAAACCTATTCCTTTTTATACAAAAGTACACTTTATCTTTTTTTTTGTTGTACATAATTTGTTACTTTGTTTCAAAAGCCAATAAATGGAACATTTTGCAGAAGATCTAGTATTAGAAGGGGATCGAATTATTGAACATCAGCCTGCTATTTCGGATAAGGCACTCCGTATAAACCTCAATCACAATATTTATGGAACATTTGCTGAGATTGGTGCAGGTCAAGAGACTGTTCGCCATTTCTTTCGCGCTGGTGGTTCCTCTCGAACAGTAGCCAAGGCAATGTCAGCCTATGACAAATCGTTTAGCGATGCCATCTATAGTGTAGAAGACGATGGACGATATGTAACAGAAAGCCGACTAAACAAAATGTTGGATTATGAAACGAAGAAAATAGAAGATCGAATCCCTCGTGCTGCAAATCCTACTAAAACTTTTTTTAGCTATGCCAATACGGTAGCAACTATTGACTATGCCAAAAAGAACAAAGGACATGGCTGGGTTGGAATCATCTTTCAAACTGCGCCAAATGAAGCCTATAGCAAAATCATCCTTCACATTCAATTTAAAGAAACCGATTCTAAGCTACAACAAGAAACCTTGGGTATTTTGGGGGTAAACCTCATCTATGGGGCGTATTACCAACATCACGATCCCAAGAAATTAATCAGTTGTTTGTATGATCACTTGGATCGCGATCAAATTGAAATTGACAGTATTAGTTTTACTGGCCATTTGTTTTCTCATATTGACAACCGTTTAATGAGCTTGCAATTGGTTAAAAACGGCATGACGGAAGCGGTTATGTTTGGCCCTAATGGACAAAGTATACTAGCGGCAAATGACTTATATCGCAAGAATATTCTAGCTCTTCGCGGTAGTTTCCGCCCTGTTACCTTGGTCAATATGAATATGTACAAAAAAGCACTCGACTCTTTTGTAGAAGAAAATCAACTCCTAAGACAGGATACAACCGTTATATTTGAGATTACCCTATCCAATCTTTTGATGGAAGGTAATTTGGATGAAAATGACTTCCTGCATCGTGCAGACTTGCTGTGCTCCTTAGGACAAACGGTTATGATCTCTAACTTCCAAGAGTACTATAAACTAACGGCTTATTTCTCGCGCTATACTTCGGAGAAAATTGCCCTTTCCATGGGGGTTAGTAGCTTGCTGAATATTTTTGAAGAAAAGTATTATGCCAACCTTACAGGAGGCATTTTAGAGGCATTAGGAAAGCTATTCCGAAACCAAATGACAATATACCTGTATCCAATGAAAGATGAGACAGGAACAATCATCGATTCTAAAAATCTAAAAGTCGATTTACATATTAAAGAATTGTATAAATTCTTTAAGAAAAACAATCAGATTGTCGATATCACCAATTACGAATTAAAGAATTTAGATATCTTTTCTCGCGATGTACTGCGCTCCCTTCAGTGTAATGAAGAAGGATGGGAAAACAAATTGCCTCCGGGAATTGCAACAATGATCAAAGAAAATCAACTCTTTGGCTATCGTAAATAACACAAAAAAAAAGCGACGTTTTAAAAACGTCGCTTTTTTTTATCGGTATAACTTACTTTACTTCTTGTTGTATATCCGGGTTTATTTGTTTAAACTCCATCACTACTTTAGCTCCATTTTTAAAGAGTAAAGCACTTTCTGTGATCTCATAGTTTGTCACTTCTGTCAATCCTTTGGTAAAGGCAACATCCGCTACTCCTTCACAAAACATACGTGTTGCCCCTAATTTATCACCAATGACAATTCCGTTGTTTTCTTTCACTTCATATTCCCCTGTTAAGGTATTACATCCATCATTCCCGTGAACCATCAAATTTCCTTCGAAACTCAATATAGGTCTTTGACCTGGAAATAACTCCTCTATTTTTTTATCTGCGGTATCTTCGGTGTGGATAGCCACCAACTCCCAACTTCCAAATAAATTTGCTTTGGTCGTCACTGCTGTTTCTACTACAGGTGCTTCTACCTCTAGTTCTGGTGCTTTCTCCGTTCCTTTCTTTTCATTACACGACGCTAAAGTCAATACCAATAGCCCCATTGTCAACATTTTGATTTTTTTCATTTTTCTTGCAATTTTAAATGATTTAACATTTTATTTTGACTCAAATATAAAGATTAATTTGGGATTAATTGCAAAAACAGTTTATAAAAAAGATTATCCTTCTGTAGCTGAAACAACTTTTAAACCAATAATAGAACCGATTAATGTAGCGATAAAAAACAAACGCCAAAACGTAGCAGGATCTTTAAATACCAAAATACCCACTAATACCGTTCCCACTGCGCCAATTCCCGTCCAAACAGCATAAGCTGTTCCCAGGGGCAACGTTTGTGTTGCCTTGATTAACAAAGCCATGCTCATACATAGGGCAAATAGAAATCCTCCGTACCACCAAATAGATTCCGTTCCTTTTGTTTCATTTGCTTTCCCTAAGCAATACGTAAATCCAACTTCAAAAAAACCTCCGATAATTAATAAAATCCAGTTCATTTTATTTTTTTTGCGAAAGTATAATTATAAAATCTATTTTTTTTATCCTATGTTAAATATTTATTGCAAAAGATTGCTATTAGATAAACCCCTCTTCTTTCACTTTTCGGATTAACCCCCCGTTATCCAAAACGTCAAACGTTTGTTTTAATCCTGCAATTCTCTTATTGACCGCACTTTCACTCAAATACAGTGTTTCGCTAATTTCCTTAATGCGAAAACCTTTGTCAAGCAACAGTAAAATTTGAATATTTTGCTCCTGCAACAACGTTTCTTTTTTGTAAATTTCCTTTAGCGCTTCATTAGCGTGAACGCTGTAAAAACGCTCTCCATTCAATACTTTTTGAATGGCACTTATTAAAACCTCCTCATTCACATCCATTTTGAGCAACAGCGCCTGAGGAACGAGTTTCTTGTGAATATCGTACAGAATCAAAACCCCTTCATGTCCA
>JASLHL010000003.1 GCA_030152225.1 Flavobacterium sp.
ATCAAAAAAAAGTGTAATAACCCAATAATACGCTATTAAAAATAGACAAGCATTATTAAATTATCTTATATATTCACGATATGAGATTTTTTTGTATTTTTTTATCCAATCCCCTACCTGTTATTTCGATATTCACCATAAAAAAAGAGTTAGGTTTTCCTAACTCTCTTATCTTGTTTTCAACCATCCCGTAATACTATAACGGGGTTTGTGCACCGTTCGAACCTCGTGTTCGATGGATTTACTGTCAAAAATAACCAAACGCCCTGGTAAAGCATAGACAATTTCTTCGCGTTCCCCCCCTGCTTCATCGGGTAAAAACAACACCAGTTCTCCTCCATTAGCAGGCGTCCAATCCTTTTCATTGAGATACAACACCACCGAAAGCGTTCGACGCGTATCTTTGTGAAATACATCCAAATGACGTTGATAACCCGTTCCAACAGGATAACTCGCATAGTGGAATTCCCCTTGCTGAATCCCCAAGTAACAAGTGCGATTGACATAAGCAATAAACGCATTCATCTTTTGGAAGTACATCGCCTCCACTTCATCTGGCATCTGCTCATTCAACCACAAAATAAAATCACCCCTCACTTCTTCTACCACTTGCTCCTCACTCGCCTGACCAATCGCCGCTTTTTTAAATACCTGCAAATCTTGCTTCATGAAAAAATTTGCTCGCAACAGGTCTATTTCGCTCTCAGTGAAAAAACAGTCTACCACAGCGTAACCACGATTCACTAAATCGTGTATTATTAACTCATAAAATGAATTTACTTCAAAGTCACCCATATATCATTAGATAAAAACTAAGCAAAAATAATTTACAAGACAAAAAAAATAATGCGATAAAGGCACTTTTTTTTTATCTGTATTGCGTTAATTTTTTCTTAATAAAATAAAGGTTATGGTTGATGTTTCACCATTCTCCATTCACCATTCTCCATTCACCATTCTCCACTCACCATTCTCCACTCACCCCTCTCCTATTTTACAATATAATTCTCATCAGGTACTACCAATTCCGGCAAAGGCAAATCTGAAATTTCCGATAGTGAATAGGAAATATTACCGCAGATTTGATCCAAGGCCAAGTCATTTTCTTCCTCTCCAAAAGGTTCTGAAATCTCCGCAACTACTGCATCTAATGCAATAAAAGTATAGGCGACAAACGTCACAAAAAACGGCATCGTCCACACAATTAAATCGATCAAACCAAAAGGCAATAGAAAGCTATAGACATAAACAGTACGGTGAAGGATTATAAAGTATACAAAGGGAATTTTAGTGTGAACAATGCGCTCACATCCTCCTAAGATAATAGACATTTGTCCCAAATGCTCATCCATTCTCGCCTGGGTAATCGAATCAATTCGCCCTGCTTTGTACTGCGCATTGATCCATTTGGTCAATTCACTCAATAAAAAAACAGGCTTGAATCGCTTGGTCATCATCTCTTGATATACCTCTTCGGATAGATAGGAACGTACAATGTCTAGATCCGTTTTATTTCTCAACTGTTTATTCAACGCATAACAAAATGCAATGATCAGTCGTATCCCATATTGCTTGTCCTTTTGGGTAAATTGATCGTCCTCTTTGATGAAATGCAAAATTTGAAAGGTCAACGATCGACTGAAAATCAATAAATTCCCCCACTGCTTACGCCCTTCCCAATAGCGATCATAGGCTGCATTGTTACAAAAACCCAAAAAAATCGCTAACGAAATCCCGACCAAGGCAAAAGCACCTACATTCAAAGGAATAATGATTTCTGGAAAAAAATAATGACTCCAATACACCAACCAAGAAAAGAGAAAGATGGCTATTAACGTCGGGGCGATTTTTTTTAGCACGGATCCCTTCCAAATAAAAAGCATCTGAACAATGTGCTTTTTGTCTCTAACTATCATAGACTTAAGAATTAATACCGTACAAAATTACAAGATAACAACGGAATAAAAGGAAATTCCCCTGTTTAATTCCCAATAACTTTTATCCTTCTGATCTATTGCTTGTTCAAACACAAATCTAAATCAATCTAAATATAATTTTAGAGTTATCTAAAATTATATTTTTATAATACTAAATAACTTTTACCTTTGTGGTCAGGTAAACAGTAAACAGTGAACCATAAACAGTAAACTAAATTATATCTCATGAAAATTGACTTACAACTACCAGAATTACCCTATGAAAAAAGTGCGCTTACGCCTTTAATCACCGAAGAAACATTCGATTATCATTATGGCAAGCACCACGCTTCTTATGTCAACAACCTCAAGGATATCATCCAAGATACGCCCCTTGTTGATCAAACCGTGGAAGCGCTCATCCTAAAAGGGCATCAAAACCAAGACCTTGCTCTTTTCAACAATGCCGCACAACACTGGAATCACACCTTCTTTTGGCATTGCTTATCTCCTAATGGCGGAAAAGAACCAACGGGAAAAATAGCAGAGCTAATTCTACGTGATTTTGGGAGTTTTGAGCAATTCAAAGCGCAATTTTCAACCACGGCAGCGAAATTATTTGGTTGTGGTTGGGCTTGGTTGGCACAGAATGATCAAGGGGTATTGGAAATCATTCCTCTAAAAGAAGCCAATACGCCGTTGACCGTCAACAAAACGCCAATCTTAACCTTAGATGTTTGGGAACACGCCTACTATATCGACTACAGAAACGCTAGACCTCAGTTTATTGAAAACTTTTGGGAAATCGTCAATTGGGAATTTGCAAATCAAAATCTAAAATAAAATGAGTGATACCTGTATGAATCACCTGGAACGCTATTGGAAAACCTTAACCGTATCCAGCAATGAAAATTTTAATCAAAAAAACTATCTCGAAGCTTTAAAAGGCTACAAAGAGGCGATGTATAGAGCCGAAGTATTGAACAATCATTGGGAGTTGTGTGTGCAATTAAAAATTCCGGTCATACAGGTATACCTCATTTCATGTAACAACTTGGCGTATACGTATGAAGAACTCAACCAATTGGATCAAGCACAGAAATTCTTAAAACGAGCTATCTACTTCTTGATTCACCTATTGGAACACACCGAAATCTCAAGTATGGAGATTCAAAGTGATCTCAAACAAGCACTGTTGACCTATTCCGATTTTACTCAACGTACTCCATGCAAGACCACGACGGATAAAACCTGGGATGCCCTGATGCAAACCCTAACGAAACACCAATAAAACACATTAAAATGCTATGATAGAACCTATTTTACAAGAAAATAATGACCGTTTTGTCATTTTCCCCATTGAACATTACGATATCTGGGAGTTTTACAAAAAAGCGGAAGCTAGTTTTTGGACGGCTGAGGAAGTAGATCTTTCCTCAGATCTCTCGGATTGGCACCATAAATTAAAAGAGGAAGAACGCTTTTTTATCTCTCGGGTATTGGCGTTTTTCGCTGCAAGTGATGGTATTGTCAACGAGAATTTAGCAATCAACTTCATCCAAGAGGTACAATATGCAGAAGCACGATGTTTTTATGGTTTTCAAATTATGATCGAAAACATCCACTCCGAAATGTATTCCCTTCTTATTGATACCTATATCAAAGATCCCAAAGAAAAAGACTATTTACTGCGTGCCATTGACACCATTGATTGCGTACAAAAAAAGGCTAATTGGGCACTGAAATGGATTGAAAGTGATACCTTCGCTGAGCGTTTAATCGCCTTTGCTGCGGTAGAAGGTATTTTCTTTTCGGGCAGTTTTTGCTCTATCTTTTGGCTGAAAAAACGAGGATTAATGCCTGGACTAACGTTCTCCAATGAATTGATTAGCCGAGATGAAGGACTTCATTGTGATTTCGCTTGTTTACTCTATATCAACCACATACAAAACAAACTTTCAGAAGAAACGGTACACAGCATTATTCGAGATGCCGTGGCCATTGAAAAGGAATTCGTCACGGAAGCACTACCTGTTCGACTCATTGGCATGAATGCAGCTCTCATGTGTCAATACATTGAATTTGTAGCCGATCGTCTACTTGTCACATTGGGATATGCCAAACTGTGGAACGCAAGTAATCCTTTTGATTTTATGGAACTCATCTCCTTACAGGGCAAAACCAATTTCTTTGAACGCCGAGTGGGTGAATACCAAAAAACAGGGGTAGCCCAACAGGCGACAGCAGCAACTACTTTTTCGTTGAACGAAGACTTTTAATACCAACCACTTATAAAACAAACACAATATGTATGTAATAAAGAGAAATGGCAAAAAAGAAGCCGTACACTTTGACAAAATTACCGCTCGCTTACACAAGTTGGTGTATGGACTGGAAATTACGGAGAATGAAATCATCGAAATAAGCAAAAAAGTCATCCAAGGAATATACGACAACGTCACAACGACAACCCTAGATACGTTAGCCGCAGAAACCGTGGCTGCTTATACCACAACCCACCCCGATTTTGCTATTTTAGCTGCCCGTATTGCAGTAAGTAATCTTCATAAAAACACGCTAAAATCGTTTGCTGAAACAGCAGAAAAATTATATCATTATATCGATCCGATCACCCAAACTCACGCCCCACTGCTGGCGGAAGAAACCTATCACATCATTCAACAAAATGCCGATCGATTAAATAGCAGTATTATATACGAACGCGATTATTCCTTCGATTACTTTGGGTTTAAAACGCTGGAGAAATCCTACCTCCTTCGCACCAATAACACAATCGTGGAGCGCCCACAACATCTGTTTATGCGCGTCGCAATTGGCATCCATAAAAATGATATTGATGCCGCTATCGAAACCTATAACCTCATGAGTAATAAATGGTTTATTCACGCCACTCCTACACTATTTAACGCGGGAACTCCTAAACCTCAACTGTCTTCTTGTTTTTTATTGACTATGAAAGAAGACAGCATCCAAGGCATTTATGATACGTTAAAAAATTGTGCGCTAATCTCTCAATCGGCTGGAGGTATTGGTCTTAGTATTCACAATATACGCGCTACAGGAAGTTACATCAAAGGGACAGGGGGTGTTTCCAATGGGATTCTCCCCATGTTGAAGGTTTTCAATGAAACGGCGCGTTATGTTGATCAAGGGGGAGGCAAGAGAAAAGGTGCAATTGCCGTGTATCTCGAACCTTGGCATGCGGATATCCTCGACTTTTTAGACCTCCGAAAAAACCACGGCAAAGAGGAAATGCGTGCGCGCGACTTATTTCCTGCCTTGTGGATTCCCGATCTCTTCATGAAACGCGTAGAAGCAGATGCGCCTTGGTCCTTGTTTGATCCCAATGAAGTACAAGGTTTATGTGATCTGTATGGAGAGGCCTTTGACGAACAATATATCGCTTACGAACAAGCAAATAAAGCCCGCCAAACCCTACCCGCACGAACTTTGTGGCAAGCTATAGTTGAAACCCAAATTGAAACGGGAACTCCTTTTATGTGCTACAAAGATGCTGCCAATCAAAAATCCAATCAACAGAACTTGGGTACGATTCGCAGTTCCAACTTGTGTACGGAGATTATGGAATACACTGATTCCGAAGAGATAGCCGTGTGTAACCTCGCTTCTATTGCGTTACCCCGCTATGTAGAAGACGGGGTATTCGACTTTCAAAAGCTGTATGAAGTTGCGAAAATCATCACCAAAAACCTCAATAAAATTATTGATCACAACTACTATCCCCTACCAGAAACTGCGCGTTCGAACCACCGTCATCGCCCCATTGGTCTTGGTGTACAAGGACTAGCTGATGTTTTTATGTTGTTGCGCTTGCCTTTTGAAAGTGAGGAAGCTCAAACCTTGAATCGCGACATCTTTGAAACAATCTACTTTGCTGCTTTAGAAGCTTCCATGACCTTAGCTAAAGAAAATGGAAGCTATGAAACCTTTGCTGGATCTCCTCTTTCTCAGGGTATTTTTCAGTTTGATTTATGGAAAACTTCTCCCTCCGATCGATGGGATTGGTCTAGTTTAAGCGAACAAATTAAACAATATGGCGTACGAAACTCCCTTCTTCTTGCCCCAATGCCAACGGCTTCCACTTCGCAAATCTTGGGAAATAACGAGTGTTTTGAACCTTATACGAGCAATATTTACAACCGTCGTGTGCTCTCTGGAGAATTTGTTGTGGTGAATAAACACCTGCTCCAAGATTTAATACAGCTGAATTTGTGGAATCCTACGGTAAAGAATCAACTCATTGCCGCCAATGGCTCTATTCAATCCATCCCTAACATCCCCAAGGATATAAAGGCGCTGTACAAAACCGCTTGGGAAATCAAACAAAAAACCCTAATTGACATGGCCGCAGATCGCGGAGCCTTTATCTGTCAATCCCAATCACTCAACCTATTTTTAGCTGAACCCACCGCGAGTAAACTAACCTCCATGCACTTTTATGCCTGGAAAAAAGGGTTAAAAACTGGGATGTATTACCTGCGAACAAGACCCGCTGTTGATGCCATCAAATTTACTGTTGATACGGGGCTGCTTCAACACCCCTCCCCTACAAGCAGTTGTTCCCTAGATGATCCGGAATGCCTGTCTTGCGGAAGTTGATTTTTTTTTGCGCGCGGTGTGTGCTGTTCGTGCGGTTTGCACGGTTTGTTATTTATAAACAAATTTACAAACCGCGCAAACCGCGCAAAAACAAACCGCGCGAAAAACAAACCGTGCATTTTTGGTACAGTTTATGTGCATAAAAGAGCAGTACTCGGCTAAATTAAGTACTTTTACTTTTTTATTCACCCCTTTTAAACTGAATCAACATGCAGGAAAAACAAGAAAAGCCTATTTCATTAGCACAATCACTAATCCCTGTTGTATTACTCGTTGTCTTATTGGCTATTAATGTTTTTGTTTTCCGGGATGACGCACTATCAGGAACGAATCAATTTATCTTACTTGTAGGTGGTGCAATTGCCATTACTGTCGGTTTGTTTAACCGTGTTTCTTATGACAAAATACTACAGCAAATTGTAAATAACGTTCGCGATACCTCCAATGCTATTTTTATTTTATTGCTTGTAGGCGCCTTATCGGGTACTTGGCTGTTAAGTGGTATTATTCCCAGTATGATTTACTACGGACTAGAACTCTTACATCCCTCCATTTACCTCCCTGCCTGTCTAATTATTACCTCCATCATTTCCATTGCTACAGGAAGTTCATGGACAACCTCTGCAACAGTGGGAATCGCGCTTGTGGGCATTGGTAATGCCTTGGGCATGCCCTTAGGTGTTATTGGTGGAGCGGTTATCTCAGGGGCTTATTTTGGAGATAAACTATCTCCTTTATCGGATACAACCAACCTTGCACCTGTTATGGCAGGTACGGATTTGTTTACTCACATTCGCTATATGTTATACACCACAGTTCCAACCTATGTGGTCACGCTGATTCTATTTAGTATCTTAGGTTTTATCTATGGTGCCGATGGTCAGGTAGATACAGCAGAAACACTAGCTGCTATTAGCGATACCTTTCACATTACGCCCCTCTTATTTATTGTCCCTGTTTTTGTAATTATATTGATTGTCAAAAAAGTACAGCCTATCGCTGCGCTACTGATTGGCACTTTATTAGGCGCGGTCTTTGCCCTTATTTTTCAGCCCAATATTGTTGTCGATGTTGCTGGTGGTGATGTGTTTAATTTCTATAACGCCTACAAAGGAGTAATGCTTGCATTAACTACAGATATCCGTATTTTGTCCCCCTTAGAAAGTCTCAATGGACTATTTGAAGCCGGTGGTATGGCTAGTATGCTCAATACCGTTTGGTTAATTCTTTGTGCTATGTTTTTTGGGGGTGCTATGGAAGCTATTGGCGCTTTACAGAAAATATCCCTATCGCTATTGAAAATCGCCAATAACTTATTTGGACTCTTCGCTAGTACAGTAGCTAGTTGCCTGGCCATCAACATTATGACATCCGATCAATACCTCTCTATTGTAGTACCAGGTAAAATGTTTGCTGATGCATATAAACAGAAAGGACTCGCTCCAGAAAACCTCAGTCGAACATTAGAAGATTCTGGAACTGTAACCTCCGTATTAATCCCGTGGAATACCTGTGGTGCTTATCACGCAGGTGTACTTGGTATTCCGACCTTGACCTATTTGCCTTACGCCTTTTTCAACTACCTAAGCCCTTTTGTTACCCTGCTATACGCGGCATTGGATTTTAAAATTAAACGAATCATCAAAAAATCATAAAGAATACGACCATCATTCCTGATTCGCATACAATTCAATAGGAAGTCCTAAATTATCAAAACGGTAGATAAGAATATACCTTTTTGGAAAACAAATCCGGCATTTAGTTTTTCATTTGTTCTCATAAAATTTAACTATATGAGAATAAAATTTTTTTTAGTAGCGCTATTTCTAGCTACTTTCAGTGCTATCACATTGCCCTCTTGTTCTAGTGATGATCAAAAAGGCTCTAACACAATACAAGAAACTAAAACAGCTATGCTTGCCAAGCACGTATGGAAAACGACTGAAGTAAGAGACAACCAAAAGAAGAAGCTCGATCTTGGCGTTCAACCAGCTAAAACCTATGCTGGATTTGCGTATTACCGTCCTGATGGAACATTTCGCATCATTGATTTTAATGATCGACCTAAAATGTTTGGTAGATGGAAGTTAACAGACGGTGAAACAAAACGACTGTTGACGGTATACAACAACGACAATACCATTGCGTATGCACGTACAATTGATTTTCTTGCGCTGAACAACAGCTTATTTACCTATAGAGTTGTTCCCAATGCCAGTCAACCAGCTGTATATTACGACGTGGACCATCAACCTGTGACCAATCATCCAGAACCTTTAACTCCAGCGCAAATTTTAGCAGCTGTTGATTGGAAAACAGTAGAAGTTTTAGATATTACAGCAGGTATTGAACGGGCGAAAAAACTGAATATGAACGTAGCTCCTGCAGCTAGTTTCTCAGGAGATGTATACTATACAAATGCCCACGGTAATGCGTACTTCCCTAAAAACAAAGAAGGCAAATACGCCAATGGTTCCTTTATTTTTACAGCCTTTAACAACAAAAAAAAGGTACGTTCTACAGGAGATTGGTACGTCTCTGTTGATGGGACCCAACGCACGCTCATGGCCCGAAATCCAGACCGATCGATTGCATGGGAACGCAAGGTGCGTATTGTAGAGCTAACCACAGCTGTTTTTACCTATGATATCCAAGTAGGCCAGCAACTGCTGCGTGTGGTTCATCGTCCTTTAACAAATTAGCATCTAAATTAAATGATTGCAAGGCTCTTTTTTGTAAAAAAAGAGCCTTGTTTTTTTTATTTCCAACGATCTAAAATAGTTGTTCGTTCACTCGTTCTATATTCATTCGGTGATACTCCCATTTCCTTTCTAAAGAACTTGGAAAAATAGCTCGGTGATGGATACCCCAATTCAAATGCAATAGAGGCAATATCTCGCGTGGTATGAACCAGAAGTAATTTGGCATAGGCCACATTAACTTCATTAATCAATTGTTTGGCAGAACGTCCAAGCACTGTCTTACTGCATCGATTCAAATAATTTTCTGACAAACACAAGGAACTCGCGTAGTAGCTCACAGATTTCTCTCGAATATGGGAGTCAATCACCAATTCTTTAAATCGAAAGGCAATCTCTAAATCTCTTGAACTAAAGGCATAATTAGCCGTATAACAGTTTAATCGAGATAAAATAGAGTAAAAAATAGGCACATACACCCCTGGTCTGATTGTACTCAATCCCAATTCCCCATAGAGAAGCAACATACTAGCAGTTAGAGCCTGTGTATCATAATAGTCTAACTTATAGTAAGGCATATACTTGATTTCCTCCTTTTTATCATGCATTAACAAATACTGCGTAAAAATGTCTGATTCATAGAAAATAATAAATCCTTTGACATCTTCTGATAAGTACTGCGTAGCAGTCCAAAGTCCTTGTTTCACATGTAAACACTCCCCTGCAACAATACGATACTGTTGAAAGCTAATCAGCTGTTCAAATTCGCCTTGGGTAACAAAAATAATAAAACTAAAAGCCGTTCGGTAAGGACTTACCGGTTTTACGATACCCGTTAAATATTCTTCTATTTTATAAACTTGAAGAGCATTGGTGTTGCTTGCTAGGGCAAAATCAAGATAGGGTAAGTATCTTTTTTTATAATCGAGACTAGATAAAATCGAAGCAACTTCTTTCATATAAAAACACAGTAAAAAACACGTATAAAGGTAAGTAAAAAATCAACAATTTAGCATAGCACGAAAAAGGAAAGTATTAGCATGATATAGCTATTTACTTGGGAGATACAAGGCCTTACCTTTGTACAAAACTTTAAGAACTATGTATTTAACTCACCAAGAAAAGGAGAAAATGCTTCTTTTATTTGCGGCAATTGTCGCAAAGAACAGAAAAGAAAAAGGATTAAAACTGAGCTACCCTGAAGCTGTAGCCTATTTATCTGGGCATGTGATAGAGGGAGCAAGAGAGGGCAAAACGGTACAACAATTGATTGGCGAATGCAATCAACTGCTAAGCAGTGAAGATGTAATGCAAGGGGTTCCCGAATTAGTCGAACAATTACAAGTGGAAGCGATGTTTGTAGATGGAACAAAACTCGTTTCACTCAATAATCCTATTCCATCTGGTGCATCAACGGCACAACAACCTGGAGCCTATGCCTATGCATCCGATGATATTGTACTATCGGCAGGTAGAAAACGCCTTCAACTTTCGGTTGTCAATACAGCGGATCGCCCAGTACAAGTGGGATCTCATTTTCATTTTTACGAAGTAAACCCAGCTTTGGCTTTTGATCGTGAACAGACCAAAGGTTACCATTTGGATATTGCTTCTGGTTTATCTATTCGCTTTATGCCTGGCGTAACTGAAACAGTAGAGCTTGTAGAATATGGAGGAGAAAAGATCATCCATGGTTTTACAGGAAAAATAAATGGTTCGATTTAATTTTAAACGCGGAAAAGTAAAATGAAAAAAATATCACGTAAAGAATATGCTAGCTATTTTGGTCCAACAACAGGAGACAAAATACGTTTGGCGGATACCGATCTTTGGATCCAAATAGAAAAAGACTACACTACTTATGGAGATGAATTAATTTTTGGTGGTGGAAAAGTGGTACGTGACGGAATGGGGCAACATCCGTTAGCGACAAAAGAACAGGTTTTAGATACCGTAATCTCCAATGCGATCATCCTCGATCATTGGGGAATTGTAAAAGCCGACATTGGCATCAAAAATGGCGTTATTGTAGGCATCGGAAAAGCAGGTAATCCCCTGACGATGGATGGAGTATCTCCTCATATGATTGTAGGTGTAGGAACGGAATACATCGCGGGTGAAAACCTGATTGTGACAGCAGGAACCATTGATACCCATGTGCATTATATCTGTCCACAGCAATTCGATGTGGCACTACAATCGGGAACAACAACCGTTGTTGGTGGCGGAACAGGTCCTGCAGCCGGAACCTTAGCAACCAACTGTACTTCAGGTGCATGGCATTTACAACGTATGGCATTGGCAACGGACAAAATACCAGTAAATTTCATCTTTTTAGCCAAAGGAAATAGTTCTAGCGCAACTGCTTTACACGAAATCGTAACCGCAGGTGCAGGCGGAATGAAAATTCACGAAGATTGGGGAAGTACACCTTATGTGCTAAATAAGTGTTTGGAAGTTGCTGATGAAGCCGATATTCAAGTTTGTATTCACACCGATACCCTAAACGAAGCTGGATTTGTAGAAGATTCGCTCAATTCTTTCAATGGGAGATCCATTCACACCTACCATACTGAAGGCGCTGGTGGTGGACATGCCCCTGATTTATTGAAAGTGGTGGAGTATGACAATATATTACCTTCTTCTACAACACCGACCAACCCCTTCACCATCAATACCATTGATGAACACTTGGATATGATGATGATTTGCCATCACCTCGACAAGAATATACCCGAAGATATTGCTTTTGCTAAATCGCGTATTCGCGAGCAAACCATTGCTGCAGAAGGAATTTTACACGATATGGGTGCCATTTCGATGATGAGCTCTGACTCCCAAGCCATGGGGCGTATTGGTGAAGTCGTAACGCGTACTTGGCAAATTGCCGATAAAATGAAGAAAGACTTTGGTCCCTTACACCCTGATACAACAAGTGACAACTTTAGAGCCAAACGCTATGTAGCAAAATACACCATTAATCCAGCTATTACTCATGGTATCGCCGATTATGTAGGCTCTATTGAGGTAGGTAAAATGGCTGATTTAGTTTTCTATCGACCGTGCGCTTTCGGAATTAAACCTGAGATGGTACTCAAAGGAGGGGTAATTGCCTATGCTGGAATGGGAGATCCCAATGCATCTATTTCAACCCCACAACCTTATATGTATCGTCCAATGTGGGGAACATTCGGCAAAGTAGTAGGCGAAATTTCGGCCCTATTCGTAGCGCAACAAGCCATTGATCACGGTGGATTGCAAGAATTAGGGGTTGAAAAAGCCCTAAAAGTAGTAAAAAATACCCGTCAAGTGAAAAAATCAGATCTAATTCACAATGCGAGTCAACCGCATATTGCCATGAATCACGAAACCTATGAGATTCACATTGACAATCAACCTGTATCGATTCAACCATCACAATCCTTGCCATTGAGTCAGTTGTATCATATTTAGGTGAATGGAAATTGAAGACGAGTGATGAATAAATCTCATACCTCAAATCATCGATTCTTCATGTATTATAATTCAACAAAAGGCTATACTTAGTATAAGGTATAGCCTTTTGGTTTATAGTTGACGGTTCATAGTAATTGGTTTAACTCACCACTCACCACTTACCACTTACCACTTACCACTCACCCTTCTCCCATTTCCCATTTCCCATCTCCCATCACGATTCCATCTTCTTTCGCTTTCTTTTCCAAACAATGCGTGTGCTTCTGATTTGATCCACGGTATGATGTCGAATATATTCGTGGTGTAAAAGCCATCCGCCAATTCCCCCAAGTAAACTACCAATAATAATATCGATTAAGCGGCTTTGAATTAAAGTGTTAGGGGCATGTATTAATGGGCTTCCTGCTTCAGCTAGTAAAACCGTTAAAGCGGTGATGAATACAACAGCAAAGGTGTAATTACGCGAGATGAAAATCTCAATAATAAATTGCAGCAACATGATACAGATACACAGGTAGAGGGGCTCTTGAGAGATGGAGATCAACGCCCAACACAATCCGATGCCGATAAAGGTTCCTGCAATGCGGTGTAAGGCACGTTGCCATACGTGATACAGCGAAATCCCCTGCATAATAGCTAAGCAAGAAATCGGAATCCAATACGGATTATTGAAATGGAGTAAATTACCAAGCAGCAACGAAATAAACATAAAGGCTCCCACAATCAAAGCGCGAATGAGGTAGTCCATTTGTGTTTTAATGGGAACAACGGGTATGATTCGCACTGGTGTTTGAGGCAAATATCGACGTCCGATGATAAAGCTATAGATTAAGGCGAGTGTACAGGCAAATATAGTTCCCAAGACAAAATAACCAATACGAGTGGCGATGGTATCAAAATCAAAAGGCGTATTACTCGCCATAGAAGCGATCATAATAAAGAAAAAACTACCTGGGGGCGGCATAGAGAAATAGAGCGAAATCCAATGAACAGCCGTGGCAAATAAGCCAAATACAACAGCTGAAACGAGATAGTTAAAGCTAAAAATAACACCGACCACATAGGAAAACATAAAGCCAAAAGAGCACACCAACATAATAAACATACGCTGAGGCGTTGGTAAGTGCGAAGGCACATATAGAATAACTAAACCTGCTAAACACGCGAGTAAACCCGCTTGTAAATTATCGAAATACCACCCCGTTAGCAGGGGAACGCCAATGGCAAACATCGCCATAAAGGGAACGTGCCATAGACGATCACTGTGCTTCAGTTGAAATAGATTTTTACTTTCTTGTTTAATTAATTGAACGAAGAAATTACTGCTCATGGTTAAAATGGTTTTTCAGCTTACAATGAATAAACTGTTTTCGATTGAGTACTAGGATCTTGTATAAGGAAACGAGAACACTGCTACTGCTTTTTAAAGTAGTGCAAAGGTACGAATCAATTTGCAGTTTAAAAACAGAAGAAAGGCGCAAAATAGTGGATAAAAAGCAGAGTGATCTGTACTACAATAAAAAGAGGCTATCCCTATGGAATAGCCTCTTGTGTTGAAAAAGTAGTTGTTAGTTTTGGTGAAGCGTTGATTTAAAGTCGTTTAATCGCGCTTCAAATTCTATTTTTAAATGATCGTTGACAATATGACCTGCTATAAAATTATCCTGAAAACTAGGAAGTGAAAAGTGAGAGGCAATATTTCCACCAAAGAAGGGGAAGATGTTTTTCGCCGATTCCATCACGAATTGCCCTCCTCTTGGTCCTGGAGAAGTGGAAAGTAAAAACATGGGTTTTTGTTGGAAAAGCCCTTTATCTGCACGAGATCCCCAATCGAAAATATTTTTAAAGGCTGTACTAAATGTTCCGTTATGTTCTGCTAAACCAATAATTAAAGCATCGCTTTCTTTTAGTATTTGATTAAAGGCTAATGCTCGAGCAGGGACTCCTTCTTGGTTGCGTTCTGGTGAATAAATGGGCATTTCATAGTCATTTAAATCCAAAATCTGAATGTCGTGTTCTGTCAAATCTCGCACAGCGTGTTTGACTAATTCTAAGTTGATGGATTGTGTACTATTACTTGCTGCAAAGGCTGTTATTTTCATGGTTGAATGATCTTTTATTTACCTTACAAAGGTAGGGAGCCTGTAGGGGATTATCGCTTAACCTAAAACAAGAAAGTAGAAGAGAGAGAATAAAAAAAAGCTACGAAGTTTACCTCCGTAGCTTTTTTATGTAAAATATAAAGATTATTTGTCGATAGACCCTAATACTCTTTGCATGAAGCTATTTAGCGCTTCTTTTTGCGTCGCACCTTCTTTCATTAATTTTTGAACTTCCAGTGCCCCGTACATATTGGAAATTAATTCACCAATAACATCCAATTCTTCGTCTTTTAACGATGGAACTTCCGTTAGGTTTTCCAATACTTCTAGGGTTTCTATGATATAGTCTTGATCATTATCCTCAATAAATTGAGTTAAATGTTTGATAACAGGTAATTTCATGCTCTTTGTTTTTTAGAATTAAGCGATTTCTCCCACTAACTCGTGTAAAACTTCCGTTTTATTTGTCTGTGTTTGGTTCACCAATTTTCCGTTAACAAAAGTAGCGAATGTAGGTAAATTACTCACGTCAGCTAGTTTTCTCGATTCAGGAAATTTCTCAGCATCTGCAATAACAAACGTAATGTTTTCCTTTTCTGTCGAAAGCTTTTTAAACTTCGGTTTCATAATTCTACAATTACCGCACCAAGTAGCTGAAAATTGAACAACTACTTTTTCGTTTTGGCCTACAATCTCTTGTAAGTTATCTTGTTCTAATTCTAAAAGCATTTTTTGTTTTTGTTTTTACGTTAATATCTAATTAGTGTTTGCTTAAGTATTCAGCAACACCTTTTCTGTCTGCATTCATTGCGTCTTTTCCTTCTTCCCAGTTTGCAGGACATACTTCACCATGTGTTTGAACGTGTGTGTAAGCATCGATTAAACGCACATACTCGTTTACGTTTCTTCCTAATGGCATATCGTTTACTGACTCATGGAAAATTTTTCCTGTTTCGTCAATTAAGTAAGTCGCTCTATATGTAACGTTTGATCCTTCGATTTGTACTGAATCTAACTCTTCGTTATACACTTCGCTTTCTACGTCTAAAATTCCTAATACAGAAGATAAGTTTCTCTGTGTATCAGCAATAATAGGGTAAGTAACGCCTTCGATTCCTCCGTTGTCTTTTGCTGTATTTAACCAAGCAAAGTGAACTTCGTTTGTATCGCAAGATGCTCCAACTACCATCGTATTTCTTTTTTCAAATTCAGGTAGAGCTTCTTGGAAAGCGTGTAATTCTGTAGGACATACAAAAGTAAAGTCTTTTGGATACCAGAATAATAATACTTTCTTGTTGTTTTTTGTTGCTTCTTCGAAAAGGTTAATTCTTAAATTATCACCCATTTCTGAAATAGCATCTACTGTAATGTTTGGAAACTTTTTACCTACTAAAGACATATTATTTATTTTTTAAAGTTAATATTTGTTCGTTTCTATCTTATTTCTCTTACAAAAGTAGCTTACAAATTTGGCATAAACTATTATTTTTGATTATTGTTTTTTATTTTGCTATAAGTTTTATTTATCGCAAAATACCGCTCTTTTATCCCAATTTTACGGAAGACGGTAAAACTTATTTCGAGAAGCCTAAATATAAGAATAAAAAATGAAATGCTGTGTGAAGGATTTGTTATAAAAAAGGAAATTGAGCGATGAGATTGATGAGAGGATGAGAAGTCCAAACCGAACAAACAAACAAACAAACAAACAAACAAACAAACAAACAAACAAACAAACAAACAAACAAACAAACAAA
>JASLHL010000011.1 GCA_030152225.1 Flavobacterium sp.
TCATAGTTTAATTCTTATTTAGGCTCTAAAGTTTTTAAATGCAAAGTATATTATAAAATAAGGAGCTATTTCAAGGGTGCAAAGATACAAAATAAAATAGAACAACTTATTTAATATCGTTTTTCGATTGTTTTTTATAAAAATAACGTATAAACTAAGATTTGTTAAGATTAACGTAATTCCTGTTAGACTAATAATCATTTGATTGACTATATCGTTGTAAAATAAGAGCAGGTCAATGCCCAATAGATACATGCCGATGTAATTTCGATAGGTTGCTTTTTGCAAATTAAAATGATCTACAAAGTCTTCAATACCAAAAGTAATTCCAATAATCTTATCGATAAGGTATTTGCTAATGACAAAAAAACAAGTAAAATTGAGAATTTGAATAAAGGACAAAAAACTATAATGTTCGATATATCCGAAAGTCTTTGCCACAATTTGCAAAAAGAAAGTAATCGACAAAAGCTGAATCGTCAAAAAAGACAGGGTAAAACTATTTCGCAGGTTGGTATTGTCTTTGTAAATTTTTAGGTATTTATCTGAAATAGCTAAGCGTGTGAATTCAGCAAATCGAATACTAAAAATAGTTCGGTTTATGGCAATGATAGAAAAGCCCACGAAAAATAGTAGGGTAGCCCAATCCTTATTGGTTACAATTCTTTCAGTTAGTAGTAGATTGTCCATATCATTTGCAAAATTAGCAAAAAAATGTATTTGTCTGACTTTGTTAATTATTTAAGGGATAACTTTCTATAAAAAGGTTATTTTTGTATCCAAAGTAAAGACAATGAATGCAGGACTAGTTATTATTCCTACCTATAATGAGATTGAAAATATAGCGCAAATAATTGAGGCTGTGTTCGAATTGCCCGAGTGTTTTCACGTGCTTATTGTGGATGATAACTCGCCTGATGGCACAGCAGCTGTTGTAGAGCAGTTACAAGAGCAGTACGATAATCTACACCTTTTAAAGCGCAAAGGAAAAGATGGATTAGGCACAGCTTATGTCGATGGATTTAAATGGGCATTAGCTCGTGATTATGCGTATATTTTTGAAATGGACGCTGATTTCTCACACAATCCCCATGATCTAAGTCGGTTATTAGCGAGTTGTCAGGCCAATGGAGGTATGGTTGTGGGGTCAAGATATGTTACAGGTGTAAATGTGGTCAATTGGCCTTTAAATCGCGTACTCTTGTCTTATGGTGCCTCTATTTACGTGCGTTGGATCACGCGTATGCCGATCAAAGATACTACTGCGGGTTTTGTTTGTTATACAAAAGAAGTGCTAGAGCGCATTGACCTCGATCGAATTCGATTTGTTGGCTATGCCTTTCAAATTGAAATGAAGTATCGCGTCTATGTCAAGAAATTTCCCATCACTGAGGTTCCTATTATTTTTACTGATCGAACAAGAGGAGAATCAAAAATGTCCAAAGGCATTATCAAAGAAGCTATCTTTGGTGTGATGAGCTTGAAAATTAGAAAACTACTAAACAAACTATAATGAGCAACTACTTAATTAAAAATGGAAGCCTAGTCAATGAAGGAATTGTCAAAAAAGGAGATATTCTAATTCAAGACGGAAAAATTGCACGCATTGCCGATGTGATTGAAGCTACGGAGGGAATGCAATGTATCGATGCAACAGGAAAATACGTACTTCCTGGTATGATCGACGATCAAGTGCACTTCCGCGAACCTGGATTGACACATAAAGGCGATATAGAATCTGAATCAAGAGCTGCTGTCGCAGGGGGGATTACGTCATTTATTGAGCAACCGAATACCGTTCCCAATGCTGTGACGCAAGAATTGCTCGAACAAAAATATGAAATTGCAGCGTCTAAATCATACGCGAATTACTCGTTTATGATGGGGGGAACCAACGATAACTTAGCCGAATTATTGAAAACTAATCCGCGCAATGTAGCGGGAATTAAATTGTTTTTAGGTTCCTCAACTGGAAATATGTTAGTGGATCGTCAGGATGTTTTAGAGAAAATATTTTCTAGTACATCGATGTTGATTGCCGTACACGCAGAAGACGAAGGTACGATTCAAGCTAATTTACAACAGCATAAAGAAAAATACGGAGAAGATATTCCCGTACAATGCCACCCAATTATTCGAAGTGAAGAAGCCTGTTATTTATCTTCTTCTAAAGCGATAGAATTGGCAAAAAAAACAGGGGCTCGTCTGCATGTATTCCACGTGTCAACAGGAAAGGAGACTGCATTATTTCGCAATGATATCCCGCTAAAAGACAAGAAAATCACAGCAGAAGTTTGTGTACACCATTTATGGTTTACGGATAAGGATTATGACACCAAAGGAAATTTTATCAAATGGAATCCTGCGGTTAAAACAGAACAAGACAGAGAAATGTTATGGGAAGCGTTATTAGATGGTCGTATTGACGTCATTGCAACGGATCACGCGCCCCATACAAAAGAGGAGAAATCAAAGGCGTATGGACAAGCTCCATCAGGAGGACCGTTAGTTCAACATGCTTTAGTGTCGCTATTTGAGGCTAAAAAACAAGGTCGAATTACCGTAGAGCAAATTGTTGAAAAAACAGCACATAATCCTGCAATTCTCTTCCAAATCGAAAAAAGAGGTTTTTTAAAAGAAGGTTATCACGCCGATATTGTGTTGATTGATCCAGCGAATAGTTGGGAAGTGAATGCTTCAAATATTTTGTATAAATGTGGATGGTCTCCATTTGAAGGAGAAACATTTTCTTCTAAAGTAACCCATACCTTTGTCAATGGTTGTTTAGTCTATGAAAATGAAGTAGTACAAGATATTCGTTGCGGACAAAGAATGCTTTTTGAACGTTAGTAGTACCAAAAAATGAAAAATATACTAGTTGCTTTTTTTGCCGTTATTTTGTTGTCTGCATGTCAGGACAAGATCGCAAAACCCAGTCCGTTTATTGATGAATCAAAAATGGAAGATATGCTGTATGATGTGACGCTGCTATACGGTGCACAGAATACGAATTCCTTCGTTATTGATACAGTACAACCGGTACAGATGGCCGATATTTTTAAAAAATACGAGATTGACAGTTTGGCTTTTGTTGAGAATAGCCGCTATTATATCGCCTTAAAAAAGAATGTGTATTACAATATGCAGACACGAGTGCTGGAGCGATTGAAAAAAGAGCAGTCACGTCTGGATACGATTGTGGGCAAGCAAGATATGTTAAAGAAAGAAAAAATGAGTGAGCCCATAACGGATTCCCTAACAGATTCCCTGAAAAAAGGAGAAGTGACTCAGCCATAACGCCTGCATAGTTGAAAAAACACACAGCTAGAAAAAAAGGGTAAAAAAAGAGACTGGAGCGTCAACAATACGTTCTATTTTACGGAAGGAAGTTTTCCATGAATAAAAAAAATATAAATAGATAAAAACTACGGTAAGTTTTTGCTGATAACTGCTAAAAAATGATTGTAGGGTGAAAATTGAAAGGATAGTGTTTCTTCAATTTTTGATGAATCATATACAAAAGTAGAAAGAGAGGCTTTCGCGATTGCTCGTGTAAAGCTTCTTTTTTTGCCAGTAATTAAAGAAACAAAGGCATCTAATCGCCAAGCAAGGGATAGTCCGATGCGGTTGACTTTAAAGTGGGCGGGTTTTTTTTGTAATAAAGTTGCAATTTCTCCTAGTAATTCTCGATTCGTTACGTTTGCTGCAACGAGAAGGTAACGCTCGTTTTTAGTTGGGTTTTGCATCAATTGATACATACAAGATACAACATCTTCTACGGCTACGATTGCCGTAATCCCATCTGTATAGAAGGGAAGTCCACGATTTACCTTGTTAACTAGTTCACTGCTGCCTTCGTTGGTAAAACCACGTCCAAAGATTACGCCTGGATTGACAATTACGGCTGATAATCCTTCTTGTGTACCACGCCAAACTTCCATTTCTGCGCCAAATTTACTCAAGGCATAATCGCTGTGGTATAGCGCGGGATTCCATTCTGTTTTTTCCGTAATGGGAATTGAAGGGGTTAAGGGTTCTCCTAAAGCGGCGATTGAGCTGACATGGCATAGTTTTTTTATGCCAAAAGTCAAACTTAGATTCACAATATTAGCAGTGCCTTCAATATTGGTCTTGCGCAGTTTTTTCTCGTCTTTTGGATCAAAGGAGACAAGAGCTGCACAGTGATACACCTGGGTTATTCCAATAAAAGCTTCTTCGAGGGCAGGAAGATCTAAAATATCAGCTTCTTGCCAGTGAATACGATCAAATAAACCACGAGCATTGTGTAGTTCAAAGATATGTTTGGTTCTAGCAATACGCGAGGCATCTCGATAGATTGCACGCACATATTGCTCCTCCTCTTGAAGAAGATGTAAAAGAAGGTAGCTTCCTACTAAGCCTGTGGCACCTGTAATCAGTATCATAATAAACAAATGTAAAGGTTATGTTTTAGATAGTGAAAGAATAGGAGTAAAAGTTTTAAAGTAACGCCCGTATTTTCAATGTATTGTTTTGAAGAGTTTGAAAGCAATAAAAATGCAGATGTGGCAAAAAAAAGTTCTAATCACGCAAGGAATTGAACTATCTTTGCATAAAATATAATTAAATGAAAAATTTTATTGAAGAAGTGACTTGGAGAGGAATGCTCCACGACGTTATGCCAGGCACTGAAGAACATTTGTTGGAGCAGATGCGTGCAGCGTATGTGGGAATTGACCCAACAGCGGATTCATTGCATATTGGACATTTAGTAGGTGTAATGCTTTTAAAGCATTTTCAGTTGGCAGGACATAAACCAATTGCTTTAATTGGTGGGGCTACTGGAATGGTAGGAGACCCTTCAGGGAAATCAAATGAGCGTAATCTATTGTCAGAAGAAGCATTGCGTCACAATCAACAGGCGATTAAAGCACAATTAGAGCGTTTTTTAGATTTTAATTCTGGTGCTGAAAATGCAGCAGAACTAGTGAATAACTATGATTGGATGAAAGACTTTTCATTCTTAGAATTCATTAGAACCGTAGGAAAACACATTACTGTTAACTATATGATGGCGAAGGATTCTGTAAAGAAACGCCTAAATGGTGAATTCCAAGATGGAATGTCTTTTACTGAATTTTGTTATCAATTGTTGCAAGGATATGACTTCTTGCACCTGTTCCAAGCCAAGAATGTAACCCTGCAAATGGGAGGTTCAGATCAATGGGGAAATATTACAACGGGAACGGAATTAATTCGTCGTACGATTAGTGAAAAAGCCTATGCGTTGACTTGCCCATTAATTACAAAAGCTGACGGAACAAAATTTGGTAAATCCGAAGGAGGAAATATTTGGCTATCGGCTGAATATACGTCCCCTTATAAGTTTTACCAATACTGGGTAAACGTATCAGATGCAGATGCAGAAAAGTACATCAAGATCTTTACCTTTATCGGTCGTGAAGAAATCGAAACACTCGTAAAAGAACACCTAGAAGCACCTCATTTACGCGTATTGCAAAAGCGATTAGCAGAGGAGGTAACAACGATGGTGCACGGTACAGAAAATTTAGAAAATGCAATTAAAGCGTCTGGAATTTTATTCGGAAATTCTTCTGCTGATGATTTGAAACAATTGGATGCGAAAACATTTCTAGAGGTTTTTGATGGAGTGCCACAAGCCGAAGTAGCGAAAGCTGATGTGGAAGCAGGGTTACCAATCATTGAAGCTTTAGCAGCAAAAAGTGGTTTTATGCCATCGAATGGAGAGGCTCGTCGTTCACTTCAAGCGAATTCTATTGCTGTTAATAGAGAAAAAGTGACCGAAGAGTATGTGATTACCACAGCAGATTTGATTAATAATCAATTTATTCTCTTACAAAAAGGAAAAAAGAATTACTTTATATTAGATGTAAAGTAGTTAAAATCAATATAGTAAATTAAAAAAGGTTATCTCAATCCAACTGAGATAACCTTTTTTAGTTAAATCTACCATATACATGGTATTTACTCCTATATAGGGAGTCCTTATCTTTGTCCTATCAAAATAAAATGATACTTGCCTTGATGCTAACGCTTTTGTGAGTGGTTGAGGTTAAAATCTAAAACAATAACATTATGCAGTCAATAGTTTTTTTACCTAAAATGACTTCTTCTTTTTCTTATGGTCTACCTGGAGTATCTTCTTCCGTGACGATGAAGTGCTGCATGGGTTTGTGTTGTATCTAGCACATCTTCATTTCGAGGGCTTCAAGTTGAGTAGGCCTAAATCTTTTTAATTATAACATTTTTTTATTAATGTATTGATGAATACTATTCGTCAAGCAAAGGGACAATTTATGCAAAAAATTTTACAAATTGTTTTTGTACTGGTAGGGGTTTATCAGCTACAAGCACAAGAAATTACGCTAAAAGGTACAGTTTCTGATGTTGGAGGAAATCTACCTGGGGTAAGTGTAATCGTAGAAGAAACAGGTAAAGGGGTAGCGACCGATTTTGATGGACATTATGCCATCAAAGTAGAGCCAAACCAAACCGTTGCCTTCTCTTTTATTGGTTACGTAACGAAAAGAGTAAAAGTGTCCAATCAAACGGAAATCAATATTTACTTAGAGGCGACGGCCGAAAACTTAGAAGAAGTTATTATTCAGGTGCCCTATGGTACAGCGAATAAAAAAACGTATACAGGATCAGTTGGATTAGTTAGCGCTAAAACCATTGGACAGTCTCAAGTGAGCAACGTTTCAAGAGTTTTAGAAGGCTCGGTAGCAGGGGTTCAATCGTTTGCAGCAAGTGGACAACCCGGTTCGGAAGCGGAAATACGCATCCGTGGGATTGGTTCAATTAATGCCGACAGTAAACCTTTATATGTAGTAGATGGAGTTCCTTATGAAGGAGGTCTATCTGCTATTGCTCCGGCAGATATAGAATCTATTTCCGTATTAAAAGATGCAACAGCTGCTACATTATACGGATCTAGAGCAGCAAATGGGGTGATTATCATCACCACCAAAAAAGGGTTGAAAAATCAAGAGCCTCAAATTGAAATATCCGCAAAATACGGAACGTCAAGTCGAGCGCGTAGTGATTATAAAACCTTGGGAACCAATCAATACATGGAATTGTATTGGGAAGCACTTCGCAACGGTCATATGGACCAAACAGGTGCAAGTTGGGATGCTGCAGGGCAGTATGCAACAGCCAATTTAGTTAATGAATTGGGAATTAATCCTTATGGATTGAATAATCCACAACCTGTTGGTACAGACGGAAAGTTACGCGCTGGTTTACAACCGTTGTGGAATGACAATTGGACGGATGCATTATCCCAATCGGCTAATTATACGGATATTAATGTACGTGTATCAGGAGGTGGAGAAAAATCGAAATACTATGTGTCTGGAGGGTTCCTGAACAATCAAGGATATATCAAAGAATCGGGATTTAAGCGTTTTAATTTCCGTTCAAACCTTGTCGTGGATGCGAAAGATTGGTTGGAGCTAGGACTGAACGCTTCTGCTTCACATGCTATTCAAGATTATCCAAAACAGGACGATAGTGCCATTGGAAACGTAATCGGCTTTGGACGTAACATGCCATCGTTTTATCCAATTTATGAACGCGATCTAACAACAGGGGCATATCTAGTAGATCCAGTAACAGGAAATCGAATCTATGACTTTGGAACCTACAGAGCGAGTTCATATGCTCGCCATAACTTAGTAGCGACCTTGCCCTTAGACAAAGCAGAAAACAAATTTGATATTGCTACTGTACGCACCTATGCACAAGTGAAGTTTTTGGACAATTTGAAGTGGAAAACATCGGTGAATATTGATTACAACAGTGAATATAAACACAATGTAACAAATCCAGAAATCGGACCATCGAGCTCAACTGGAGGAGGAGTAAGTATGCGAAATACACGTACGGTAAGTATGACCTACAATAACGTGTTGAATTATGATCTGGATTTAGATGATAAAAATAGCTTGACCTTTATGGCCGGACAAGAGTATTACCACTTTAAGTCAAACTATTTTGGAGGAGCAAGAGAGCAACTAGCAATGATGGGGTATGAACAGGCGGATGCGGCTTCTCGATTAGTTGATTTCTATGGAAAAGCGGATGAGTATAAAATGTTGAGTTTCTTCGGAAATGCGCAATATTCGTATGATAAGAAGTATTATCTATCAGCTTCTTATCGTGCAGATGGATCGTCTCGTTTTGCAAAGGCAAAACGTTGGGGTGGATTCTGGTCTGTAGGGGCTTCATGGAGAATTATAGATGAAGACTTTATGCAGAACTATCGCAATACGTGGTTGAATGAGCTCGTATTCCGTGCAAGTTATGGGGCACAAGGAAATGATAAAGTAGGATATTACGCGTATCAAGAGTTATACGATATCTACAACAATTTAGGAAACCCTGGTTTAGTTGCCTCTCGTTTAGAAACGCCTGAATTGAGCTGGGAATCAAATATGAACATGAATATCGGTTTTGACTTTGCAGTTTTAGACAACCGTTTAAGTGGTACAGTGGAGTATTTTGAACGCTCTTCTAAAGATTTGTTATTCAGTAAATCAATTGCTCCTTCTTTAGGCTTTACCTCCATCTTAGAAAATGTGGGGAAAATTAAAAATTATGGAGTGGAGCTTTCATTAGAAGGATATCCTATTCGAACAACAGATTGGCAATGGAAGTTGGGCTTAAATATCACTACCTATAAAAATAAAATTGTTTCTCTTCCTTCTGATGAAATGTTCTCTGGAACAAAGCGATGGGCAAAAGGAGGTTCGTTATATGACTTTTATTTACAAGAATGGGCTGGACCAAACCCAGAAACGGGAAGACCTCAATGGTATGGTACAGATGTCAACGGAAATCGCTATATCACCGAAAATTATGGTGATTTAGATGATCAGGATAAAGTGAAGGCTGGAAATTCTTTGCCTAAGTTTTCTGGAGGTTTCCTAACAGATTTGACGTATAAAAATTGGCAAGTAATTGCTAATTTCTCTTACAATATTGGAGGTAAGATTTACAATGGAGATAAAACGAGTTTGATGAGTAACGAGCCAGGAGGAGGAACATGGAGTGTGGATATGTTAGATCGTTGGACACCCGAAAATCCAAATGCAAATGTAGGTCGATTAACTACTGCCGATGCAGGAAGATGGACGTACTCCTCTGATCGTTTCTTAGTTGATCGTTCGTTCCTGAAATTAAAAACACTTTCTCTTGCGTATAATTTTCCACAAGAGTGGCTAGACAAAGTGAATATCGGACAAGCTTCGTTATACTTACAAGCAGAAAATTTATTCACTTGGACCAAACAACAAGGATTAGATCCAGAACAAAACTTCGATGGTACAACCTACTATCGTTATCCCGCAATGAAAACCATTTCAGTGGGGGTAAACTTAAAATTATAAACAGATGAAAAGATATATTACCTATACTAAAGTTTTTGTTTTACTAGTTGCTTTAGGATTGACTTCTTGTGAATTAGATACTTCACCAACGGATGCAATCGAAAAAAAGGAAGTCTTTAAAACAGTGTCAGGGAGTGAAAAGGTATTAAACGGAAGTTGGGGACAACTGATGGAAACGTTCTATACGTATGCAAATCCTGGATTTGGTTCTTTTTTACGCACCAGTGATGCCATGGGGAATGATGTGGTATACCAAACCAATAAATATGGATTTGGTTCACATTACCAATTCAATGCCTTGTATGGAAAAGGGGGAACGAATACCCACAGCTGGAATTTGACCTATAAGACCATTAATAATATGAATAATATTTTGGCTTATATTGATGATTCACAAGGGGATGGTGGAGATCGTAGACGAATTAAAGGACAAGCTTATGCGCTAAGAGGATTTATGTATCTGCACTTGGCCTCTTCCTATGCCTTTGCTATCGATAAGGATCCCAATGCTTTAACAGCGCCAATTTACCTACAACCAACGACAGCAAAGTCACAGCCAGGTAAACGAGCAACTGTAACAGAGCTTTATAATCAAGCCCTGAAAGATTTGGAAGAAGCCTTAGTGCTAATTCCTGAGGGATATGCACGTGATCAGAAATTCCAAATTGATCATAATGTAGTCTTGGGCTTATTATCTAGAGGGAATTTATATGCGAGAAATTGGGATAAAGCAAAAGAGTATTCCGATCGTCTCTTAGCTAAAAATGATTATTTAATGAATGAAGTAGAGTATAAAGCAGGATTTAATGATGCCAATAATCGCGAATGGATTTGGGGACATCTGCAAACACCTGATCAAAGCTCTGCCTCGTATCAGTTCCACTATTTAGATGTGACGTCTAAAGATAGTTACTACTATAGTTTTAATGCAGATCCTTATTTTAAAGATCTTTTTGACGAGGGAGATTATAGAAAATCGATGATTAATTGGGCGCCAGATCCAAGTGCTGATATCGAGAAAACAGGTGTGGTTTGGATGCGTTATGCTAAGTTCAAATTCAAAGCAGGACAGATTGCTGATATTGTGTTGATGCGTACTTCAGAAATTTACCTAATTAATGCAGAAGCAAAAGCGCGACTACAGGATGGAGATGCTATCAATAAATTAAACGAAGTAAAACGCGCTCGAAATGCGGTCTTAGCTAGTAATTTATCAGGAAATGAATTGCTGGAAGCAATCTGGTTGGAAAGAAGAAAAGAGTTGTTTGGCGAAGGATTTAGCTTAGTGGATATCGTTAGAAATCAAAAAGCCGTGGTTCGCAAAAAATACGAACACGATAAAATAGAATATTCCTATGTGGTAAAAGATGAAGAAGGAAAGGAAATAACGAAAACGAAACTAATGACAGCAAATGGTCATTATGCGTTGAACTTTCCAGATAAAAGTCCTTTTGTATCGAATAGTCCATACTATTTGTATCAAATACCAAATGTGGAAGTAAGAGAGAATCCAAATCTGTAAGAGTGAGTGGTTCATTAGTTGTTTATTTTATTCAATCAGTAATGGTGGAAAAGGCTGTCTCATCGACAGCCTTTTCTGTTTATTCCTGAGATTATTTCCTTAATTTTGTACGATAAAGGTAAGTTATGATGCACATTGCTATTTTAGAAGAAAAAGAATTGGTTCGTTTAGGCATCAAAACGATAGCAGAACAGGTGTGCCCTGAGGAAATTGTATGGTATGATCTGCAAACAGTACAAGATATCCGTCTCTTTTTAAAGAAAAACAGTACAGGCTATGTCTTTTTTAATCCAACGACCTACCACCTTTTGCAACAGGTTGATGTTATTTATGAATTGAAAATCGACTATGAACGAAGTACCTGGGTCATGTGGTTAGAAGAATTACCCGAAGTGTGGTTGAAAAAAATACTGCAAGTTAAATCGATGAATGGATTTAATATGGTCCAACAAAGAAATACCATTCAGGAGTTAAAAAACGCTTTGGCTCTCATTTGTAAAAAAGACCATTATATAGCGCCTTGTGTACAAGAAGTTCTCGCTTCATATAAGACAACTGTATTTAAGGTAGATCAAATTTTGACGAATGCAGAACGAGAAATTTTAAAGGAGATTGCCACAGGAAAAATGACAAAGGAAATTGCAGCTGATCGCAATATTAGTATACATACAGTGATTACACACCGAAAGAATATCTTTAAAAAACTAGAGGTTAACAGTGTACATGATGCTACGCGTTATGCTATACGAGCGGGTATTATTACAGTAAACGATTACTATATTTAGAAACAAAAAAAACTGCCTGGGCAGTTTTTTTTGTTTTATATCGGTAATGGATTTTTGAAGATGTCTTGATTGATTTCATCAATATAAGCCAATACTTCATCTCGACCTGTTTTGTCTTCTGAAGACGTGACGAAATAAGGGGGCATTTCTTCCCAAAGTCCATTTAATAATTGCTTCTCGTAAGCAGCAACTAATTGGTGTATTTTGGTTTTACCTACCTTATCCGCTTTGGTGAAGATAATAGCAAAGGGAATCCCCGTTTCACCTAAATACTCCATGAACTCCAAATCAATTTTTTGAGCTTCATGTCGAATGTCAATTAAAACAAAAGCAGAAACTAATTGTTGGCGTTTTTCAAAGTATTCCGTAATGAATTTTTGGAAAACACTTTTCGTCTTTTTCGATACTTTAGCGTACCCATATCCAGGTAAATCGACTAAAAACCAATTCGAATTGATTTTAAAGTGATTAATCAATTGCGTTTTTCCTGGTCTAGAGGATGTTTTGGCTAAGTTTTTTGAATTGGTAAGCATGTTGATTAGGGAAGATTTTCCAACGTTGGATCTCCCGATAAAAGCATACTCTGGTAAAGGCTCATTCGGGCACTTACTTACTTCAGAGTTACTCATTACAAATGCTGCAGTATTTATTTTCATTGTTTTATATGTTGCGTTCGTTGAACCATTTATTTAATAGTTCATTGAATTCGTCTGGGTGTTCCATCATGGCTGCATGCCCACATTTATCGATCCAATATAGATCAGAGTCAGGTAGTAATTCGTGAAATTCAACCGCAACTTCAGGTGGAGTTACTTTGTCATTTCTTCCCCAAATTAAACAAGTAGGAACATTTATTTTTGGTAAGTCTTTGGACATATTATGTCGAATTGCACTTTTTGCAATAGTCAAAGTCTTAATCAGCTTCATGCGATCATTTACTGTGGCAAAAACGTCGTCCACAATTTCTTTGGTTGCTACAGCAGGATCATAAAATACGTCTTCTGCTTTTTTTCGAATGTATTCGTAGTCTCCGCGCTTTGGATAACTATCACCCATAGCACTCTCGTATAGTCCTGAACTGCCAGTCAGCACCATAGCTTGTAGATGTTTCGGATACATTTTAGCAAAGTACAAAGCGATATGTCCGCCTAGTGAATTACCTAAAATAATAGCATCTGTATAACCAATACGTTCAATAAAGTCTTTGACAAACTTGGCAAAGGCTTTTACATTTGTTTTTAAAATGCTGTTGGTATATAAAGGCAATTCAGGAATAACAACTTTGTAACCTTTTTGCGGAAAGTAATTGGCAACTCCATCGAAATTACTAAGACCTCCCATTAATCCATGTAAGATGATAATTGGTGTTCCTTCACCAACTTCCACATATCGGAATTTACCGTCTTCTTTTAAAGTTCGCTCCATTAGCTCTTACTTGCGATTTTTAAATTCTTACAAATATACATTTTTAATA